>JAKAVW010000397.1 GCA_021827445.1 Pseudomonadota bacterium | reverse complement strand
GGGAAACGCGCAGACCCAGCCAGGGCTGGTGATAGTCCCCGCGAATCCACATCCAGGTGGTATGGGCATCGGCGGGGCCGACCCGGAGTGCTGCGCCGGGGGCAATCCGAGCCAGATAACGGGCGCTTTGGCGCAAAAAATAGTTGTTGGCGGGGGTGCCGGGCATAACCTGGGGTGATCGCCACTGCAGGGTGCCGATGGCGCTGTGATCGGCGCCGGCCGCAATCAGGGCGTGGTCAGTCTGCCAGAGAAATTCCGCGAAGCGTTCGGCTGCGGGATTCAGCACGTACTGATGAAACAGGACATAGACGGCGCCCTGGGTCCCCAGCAGTAAAACCGCGAGCAGGAGCAGCGTCCGACCCAGAGTGCTGCGCGGCCAGAAACTCCGCATGCTCAGGGTTCCGCGACGAACAGGTAACCATGACCCCAAACCGTGCGGATGTGCCGGGGTTGGCCGGGGCTGCCGTCGAGCAGGCGGCGCAGGCGGGAGATCTGCATATCGATGCTGCGGTCATCGTTTTCGAGCTGGCGGCCACGGGTCAGCCACATGAGTTTTTCGCGGGTCAGGGGCTGGCCTTCGTGTTGAATGAGGGTTGCTAGGGTCTGGAATTCGGCACTGGTGAGGGACAGAGCTTTTCCGTCACGCAGAATCTCCTGCCGGCTCATATCCACGCTAAAAGGACCACACTGAAAGGGGGCGGTCGCCATGCCGGATGGTCGGTTGGCCCCGCGGACCCGGCGCAGAATCGCCTGGATGCGGGCCACCAGTTCGCGGGGATGAAAGGGCTTGGCGAGGTAGTCGTCGGCGCCCATCTCCAGTCCCAGAATACGGTCCACTTCATCACCCCGCGCGGTGAGCATGAGGATGGGGACATCATGATGCTGGCGCAGGCGCCGGCAGATTTGCAGGCCGTCTTCATGGGGCAGGCCCAGATCGAGGACGATCAGATCCACGGGCGCTTCGGCAAGCAGACTTTCGATCTGTCGGCCATCGCTCATACCCCGCACCCCAAAGCCAAAGCCCTGCAGGTGCGATTCTACCAGACCGCGCAGGCGCAGGTCGTCGTCCACCACCAGAATCTGTTTCCGTGTATCCATGAGCACACTCTAACCTGTTGTTCCCGGAAGGACCAAGATGAATTGTAACAAGACCTTTCGGTGCGCCACAAAGTGACACTCTGTTACGTTTCAGTCCCTCTACGGCAGAGATTGTTACAGGCATCCCCGTTACCATTCCATCTTCCCGGTTGATCGAGTGAACGAGGGTTTTGCATGAAAAACGCCAGCTATCCGCATGGCCACAGGCGGCAGAAGGCGGGGCGATCCGCCCGGGGCATGGCCCGGCTGGGCGTCTTGCTCGGGATTGTCGCTGCGGCCGGCTGCGCGGTGGGGCCGCAGCCTGGTGCGCCCAATGTGCCGGCACCTGTGGCCTATAACGCGCATCCCCTGGACTTGCATGGCGGGCCGCAGCGGATTCGGTGGACGCAGCAGGAATCTCAGGCCTGGTGGTCGCTCTTTCATTCGTCCGCCCTGAACGGCTACATCCGGCAGGCCATGCAGGCCAACCCGGATCTGCAGGCGGCGCGGGCGGCCCTGGCGCGCGAGCAGTCTCTGATCGCCGTAGCGCAGGGCGGACTGCTGCCCAGTGTCGGTGCCGGTGCCGGAATCGGTCGAGGACGGGCACAGCGCACCGGCGCGAATGGCGGGGCGAGCTATCGCATTCCCGGCAACCTCTATAGCCTGCTGCTGGGCACCATAAACGTCAGCTACAACCCCGATGTGTTTGGTCGCCAGAAGGATCTGGTACATGCGGCCAGAGCCCGGGCTGCGGTGAGTCGTGCCAGTCTGCATCAAAGCGAAGTCTTTCTGGCGGCGGCCGTAAGCCGGGCGGTAATCAACGGTGCTGCGGCACAGGCCCAGCTCGACGCCGCCCGGCAGATCGCCACTGCCGATGCCCGCCTGTTGCACCTGCTGCAGCAGGAATACCAGTTGGGTTATCAGAATCTGCAAAGTGTGGATCAACAGGAGGCCATCACCGCAGCGGCGCAGGCGCGCATTGCCCCCTTGCAGGCGGATGTGGCGGTGGCCCGCCACGGGCTGGCGGCTTTGCTGGGCCAGTCCCCCGATACGGATCTGCCCATGCCGACACTCGCCAGTCTGCAATTGCCGTCCAGCCTGCCCACCACCCTGCCTTCGGCTCTGGCCGCGCAGCGCCCGGATATCCAGGCCGCAGCGGCGGAGCTGAAGGTGGCTGCGGCGCAGGCCGATGTGGCCACCGCCGATCTGTATCCCCAGTTCAATATCACCGCCGACATCGGTAAGGCGGCCATGACCGGGGGGATGTTCTTCAACCCGATTTCGACCCTCTGGTCCCTGGGGGCGGGGATCGCGGCGCCGATTTATAACGGTGGCGCCCTCCATGCCCAACGTCGTGCGGCGCTTGACCAGTACAAAGCGGTCAGCGACCAGTATCGCGGCACCGTACTCGACGCCTTTCGTGAAGTGGCCGATGCCCTGCGTGCTTTGCAGGGCGCCGACACGTCCTATCAACATCGTCTGGCCGCACAGACTGCCGCCGGGGCCGCCCTGCGTCTGGCGGAAGCCCGCTACCGTGACGGCGCCACCGACTATGCCACGGTGCTCGATGCCGAAATCGCATATCAACAGGACACGGTCGCTGCCATCAGCGCACGTGGTCAGCGTTATCTGGACAGCGTGGCGCTCTTTGTGGCGCTGGGCGACGGCTGGCAGCCCGAAGCCGGTGATGCCCGCACGGCCAGCGACGCGCAACCCCATTCCGCCATTCACCAATCTCCGGGAGCCCCTGCATGAAGAAGGCCTTTTTCTTACTGGGTATCGT
>JAKAVW010000396.1 GCA_021827445.1 Pseudomonadota bacterium | reverse complement strand
CCACGGGTTGAGCGCAATCAGCACCTGCGGATCTGCGACGATCCAGGTGAGCCCCGAGCCGAAAAGCAGTAAAAACCATACCAGCATGCTCGGGCCGAAGAGATGGCTAATGGCCGCCGTACCGCGACGCTGGACCATAAAAAGTCCAATGATCACGCCCAGCGCCAGAGGGATAACCAATGGTTTCCATGCGGGGGACGCGACCTCCATACCCTCCATACCCTCCATGGCCGACAGCACTGAAATGGCCGGAGTGATGACACCATCTCCGTAAAAAAGCGCCGCGCCCAAAAGCCCGATACTCAGTATCCACCAGCGCAATCGACTGGAGTGCCCGGTTGCATGAGAGGCCAGAGCGGTCAGCGCCATGACGCCGCCCTCCCCTTGATTGCTCGCCCGCATGATCACCCAGGCGTATTTGACGCTCACGACCAGCACCAGGGTCCAAAAAATCAAGGAGAGGATACCCTGTAGATTCACCGCGGTGGGTTGCAGGGACATGGCGGACAGACAGGCGCTGAGGGTATACAGCGGACTCGTGCCGATATCTCCGAAAACCACACCGAGAGCGGCCATAGACATCAGCGGAAGGGGGTTGCCCCCGGCATGGGTTGCAACCTGCAAGGGTTTTTTCTGGTCGCTCATGACGTCCTCATGGTAGGGGTTGTGTGCGGGTTTCTGTTCTTAAAGCGGTCAAGAAGCCTGGCCAAGTTTTTCCTTGAAAGCTTTCGGATCGATGTCCAGAAGCTGCATATACATGACGGCATTCGGCGAGAAGAGCCATTTTTTAGCTTCTTTCGCTGCTGGGCACCAGGGCGGCAATTCGCGATCGTGAAATTGCCCGCGAGAGTTGTTGAGCGCCAAAAGCAGAATGGATGCGATAAGATTCCTTATTTGCTGGTCCTGTTTTGACTGCTCCTGAGAGTCTTGGGTTTTCGCAATCTGCTGCAGCTTGAATTGCGTAACCGGATCATCAAGTGAAGAAAACCCAAGTTTTCTCCCCAACAATTTGTCGGCGCCAATCATTGTGACACGGCTCATGGGTTTTGTCCTGGGTATACATGACGGATTCAGTGTAGCCCCATTGTTCGGTATGGCACTATTTTGAAGAAGCTGAACCTTATTTTTTGTTGACGTCGCGTTCGCAGATAATCAAAAAATGGAATTAATGAGATCGTCGCCAATACTGAAGCCGTCGCCCATCATCATGGCCTGACCAAAACCGGAATGCTCCAGACTATTCAGGAACTCCCCTGACTGGGGCTGCTGCGGGACGAAACCAGCATTGGGTGTCTGTGGATAACTGGGTTGCCACGGTCGCCTTGTCCTTGCAGACCGTTTTGAAAGGCCTGGTGGACGGACTGCATGACTGTCATGGTCTGTTGTTGCTCCTGTTGGATGTTGATCGCCAACTCCCTGAGGTCGAGAAGCCATTCGCGAGCATCGGTATTGCCGTTGTCCGCAGCTGTTTTGAGTTTGGTGGCCAGCGCCTGCAAAACCTGTGATACAACCTTGGGCTTCCTGCTGCAGTTGGTTGTACTGCTGTTCTATGCGTGCTTATCGGGTTGTCACACCCACCACTACCGGTAGTCTGTTGAGCAACTGAATCAACCTGAGGTTCCCGTGGCCATTGATGTGCTTGAGCGAGGCGATTTGCCGTTTCCGCGCTCGCTGCCGGAGTTCCAGCGATTGTTTCCGGATGAGGCGGCGTGCGCGGCCTACCTTCAGCGCGCTCGATGGAGCGATGGATTCGTTTGCTCGCACTGCGGGACGCCCGGCGAGCCGAGATACATTTCCACTCGCCCCGGCGTGCTTCGTTACCGGAAATGCCGATGTGACACGAGTCTCACCGCTGGCACGGTCATGCAGCGCACGCACACGCCGCTCTCGGTTTGGTTCTGGGCGGCGTATCTGGTCGCCAGCCAAACTCCCGGCATATCGGCTGTTCAGTTCCAGTGGCAACTCGGACTGTCGTGCTACGAGACGGCCTTCCAGATCCTTCACAAGCTGCGCGTCGGCATGGTGCGTCCGAAGTCAGGACCGAATTGGTGGGAAGCCCGGAGAAATCGTCGAGGCCGATGAAACCTACGTGGGCGGTCGTACGCATGGCAAGGGGAGAGGTGTCAACGACATGGTGCTCGTGGCTGGGGCCGTCGAAGTCCGCCAGCGCAAGCAGCAAGGGAGCCGCAACAAGCGTAGGACCGGGCGCTACGCAGGACGCGTCCGTCTTGCCGTTGCGCCAGATCGTAGCGCCCAATCGCTGGGCGAATTCATCGAGCGCAGTGTTACGCCAGGATCCATCATCATTACCGACGACTGGAGCGGTTACGTGAAGTTGGGCGAGCGCGGCTATTATCATACCGCCGTCGCGGAGCGGGGCGACATGCAAATCGCCGAAACCTTCCTGCCGATCATCAACCTCGTATTCTCCAATCTCAAAAGTTGGTTGCGGGGTATCCACCGTGGTGTTAGCCCGCAGCACTTGCAGGCTTATCTCAACGAATTCACGTTCCGCTTCAACCGCCGTTTCTATATGGTGTTGCGCATTTCCTGTTCGGGCGCGATCAGCCAGCGTCCATGCTCAGGTGTGCCTAAAACAGGGCGGCAAAGCTTGCGCCCGACTCAAACCGGGGAAAACCCAGTCAGTCGATGGAACCATCGCGACCGACCAAGGCCGCAGTGTGGCAGTCGCCGATCAGGGCGTACATAGGCTTCAATTGGTAGCGGCATCAGCAGACCTCGGATTGTGCCAGCTTCCATCCGCAGTGATCAGCGCATCGGCCTGTTTAGGTCCCCAGCTGTCTGGTTTATAGGGGTGCGCCCGGTGGTGTGTGTCCAGCACAGGATCGACCACCACCCAAGCGGCCTCAACCG
>JAKAVW010000395.1 GCA_021827445.1 Pseudomonadota bacterium | reverse complement strand
CAGACGATCCAACAGCTCAACAACCCCTAGGGATGCCAAGAAAAAACCGATAATAATAAATAAGTACACAAATTCCATGCCAACCTCCTTCGTGAGCACAGGCCAAGATCCCGCACGCAATCATAATATGCTCGCAGGAAAGCCTAGCAAGATTGCATCTATAAATTCCATATAAATCATCTATAAATTCTATATAAATGACATGTTTTTGAGTAAATCCTACTCATTGCAGATAACGCTGGCGTTAACCCGCTTGGTAATGGCCGGGCTTTGGCCTATGCTCAAACGCAGGCAGACGCGGCAACGAGGGAGCGCGTTATGGACAGTGGTATCCGGTACTTGGTAATAGCAGATGTCCACTGAAGACCGCGAAGACGGACGACCTGACCCGGATGCCCTGTTGGCACAGGTGCAGCAGGAGGAACAGGCGCGTCAGCGTGGACGCCTCAAGATTTTTTTTGGTGCCGCCCCAGGCGTTGGGAAGACCTACGCCATGCTGCGCTACGGACAGCAGGAGATGGCCAAGGGGGCGGACGTTTTGGTGGGCATCGTCGAGACCCATCAGCGCAGTGAAACCCAAGCCTTGGCCGATGCCCTGCCGACATTACCGCGGACGCATATTCCTTACAAACACGTTGTGCTTGAAGAGTTTGATCTGGATGCGGCCCTTGCCCGCCGCCCCGGACTGCTCCTGCTGGACGAACTTGCCCACAGCAACGCCCCCGGCTCTCGCCACAAGAAGCGTTGGCAGGATATGGATGAGTTGCTGGACGCAGGTCTTTCCGTGGCGACCACCGTGAATGTTCAACACCTGGAGAGCGTACATGAAGTCGTCCAACAGATTACCGGGATACAGGTTCAGGAGACCATACCGGATCATCTCATCCAGCAGGCCGATGAACTGATCCTGGTCGATATCAGTGACGAGGATCTCCTGCAGCGACTCAAGGAGGGCAAGGTTTACCTGGGCGAACGCGGTCAGCGCGCGATGACACATTTTTTTCGTAAAGGCAACCTTATCGCCCTGAGGCAACTGGCATTGCGGTTGGTAGCAGACCGGGTCGATCTGGAGTTGCGACAGTTCCATCAACAGAATCCGGAAGAGGAACGGCGTAGTGGTAGCCGGGATCGTTTGCTGGTAGCCGTGAGCGGTCGTCCAGAAGATGAGCATCTGGTGCGCGCGGCTTATCACCTGGCGACCGCCCAACGGGCGGACTGGCTGGTGATTCATGTGGACACCCCACGTGGCCTGTTGCAGAAACCTCAGACCCAGGCATGGATATGGAATCACCTGCATCTTGCAGAGAGTCTGGGGGCAGAAACCACCCGTCTGACCGGAGTAAACATCGGCGCGGAGGTTATGGCCTATGCACGATTACGCGACGTCACCCAGGTTGTGCTGGGACAAACGCAGGGTTTGCGCAAATTCCTCTGGTGGTGGCCAGGCTCTCTCACGGCGCATCTGCTGAACAGCGAGCGTAGCATTGATGTGGTGATTCATCCGTTACCGGTAAAAAAAACCATCCCCGAAGATCGACGCCTGCGAAATCAACAATACCTCGGTATTATGAATACCCCCCTGCGGCGGCGTGCGCGGAATCGTGCCTTTGTGATCAGCGGGGTATTAGGACTTGCTTTAAGCGGCATAGCCTGGTCCCTGGGCGCTTACCTGGGTTTTGCCGGGATCTTTATGCTCTACATGCTAGGCGCAGTGGGTGCTGCACTGATGTATGGCCGCTGGCCCTCCCTCATCACATTCATTACCGCCATGGTCAGTTACTACTCGTTTGGATTGGATCGGGGTTTACCGACAACCCTCGGCTCACTCGCCTACTTTGCGCTGATCCTCTCTTTGATTTTACTCATCAGTCAACTGGTGGCGCGTTCGCGCGAACAGGAGCTCATGGCCCGCATCCGCGAGCGACGGGCACGCAACCTCTATCAACTGGTTCAGGCGCTCAGCAGCGCCCGAGGTGTCGAGGGAATTCTGAACGCCAGCATCGAGAAGCTGCACCAGACCCTGGGTATTGCGGTCGCGTTCTGGCTGCCACCGGCGGACAACACCAGCGGTCCTTTGCAGATCTTTCCAGCAGCGTCCACCACCGAACTGGAAGCTCCGCAACGTAACCTGCGGGCTGCCGCCCGGTGGAGCTTTCTGAACAAAAAGAATGCCGGGATGAGTACTGACACGCTGGCGGAACTCCCGGCGCTGTTTATGCCCATGCTGTCCGGCGAGCGTGTCCTGGGGGTCATGATGCTGTCCGATCTCGACCTCCGTCAGGCACCTGCGGACTGGTTGCGCTTTCTCGAAACGGTGGCGCGACTCATCGCGGTAGCCCTAGATTCGGCGCTGGCCTCCCTCCAGCGTACTGAAGCCGATGTCCGTTTGCGGGTCGAGCAATTACAAAACGCTCTTTTGGGTGCCGTTTCCCATGACCTCCGAACGCCTTTGGCTGGCGTACTGGGCACAGCGACGACACTTCAGCGCAATGCGCAGGGTTTGACTGCCGATGAGCATGATCTCCTGGAGAATATCCGCGAGCAAACCCAAAAGATGGAACACACCGTGGACCGCATTCTGCACATGGCCGCATTGCAGTCCGGGCGACTCAATATCAAAAAAGAATGGGTTCCCCTGGAAGACCTGCTGGTCACCGCACGCGATCAAATTAAGGCCGTATGCGCTGATCGTCCTTTTCAGGCGCGGATATCCAAAGACTTGCCGTTGCTTCTCGTGGATCCGCAACTTATGGTGCAAGTGCTCACTAACCTGCTGGAAAATGCTTGTCGATATAGCCCGAGTGATCGCGCTATCGAACTAGAAGCCTATGCGAACGATGCAGAGATTACCGTTTGCGTCATTGACCACGGCTTTGGCGTACCGCCCGGCCGCGAAGAGGAGA
>JAKAVW010000394.1 GCA_021827445.1 Pseudomonadota bacterium | reverse complement strand
TGAGCGTGGAAGCCCTTATTCGCCTGCAACACCCGGAGAAAGGACTGCTCCCCCCAGCCGCCTTTTTCTCCGCCCTGGACCACCCCAGCCTCGCGCGTTCTATCGGCCGATTCGTCCTGGAAATGGCTCTGCGTCAAGAAGAAGCTTGGCGTCGGGAAGGGCTGGTGTTGCGCATATCGGTGAATATCAGCGCCCGCCACCTGCTTGATGCCCGCTTCCTGGACGATCTACGGGAAATCTTGGCCAATCACCCGGACATACCCCAAAATCAGCTAGAGATTGAGGTCACCGAGTCGGCGCCGCTGATCGATATGGCAGGCGCGCAAGTCCTCCTGGCTGCCTGTCATCGCATGGGGGTGCGCGTCGCCCTCGATGATTTTGGTACCGGCAATGCGTCTCTAACCTACCTCCAGCAGCTCCAGGCCCAATCCATCAAGATCGATCGGAGTTTTGTGCGCGACATGATCAATGATCCCAAGGACCTGGCCATCGTCGCGGCGGTGATTACCGCCAGCCGCATGCTGGGTCTGGATGTGATCGCTGAAGGAGTGGAGACGGCAGAGCACGCGGCACTGCTCACCAAAATGGGGTGCAGCCATCTGCAGGGGTACTATTTTTCCAAGCCGCTCCCTCCCGAGGCCATTCATGCCTGGAGCACCCGTTTCCACCCCATCCTTCGGGTGGGGGATGTCTCGACATTCATGGATATTCTGCCGCCGATTCTGGAGGGCCATACCCTGCGCGTCCAAATGTTTCTCCGCGCCCTGCGTCACGAAAACCCGTTCCCGGCCTATACTCTGGAAGAGGATGCAGAGGATTATTGCCATTTGGGGCGATGGCTACGGGGGGAGGGCGCACGTATCTTTGGTCAGGTACCGGATTTCGCTGACCTACTCACCCGCCATGAGCGAATGCACCAATTTGCCCGTGCCGCCAAATCTCTTCTGGATGCCGGGGATACCGAGGGGGCCATCCATCAGGGGTGTCTGCTGGATCAAGAGAGTCGTTTGCTATTGGCGGAACTGCTGGACATGACTGGGCAAAACCGGAATAGGCATCCATTGTTCGCCGGGAGCCTGCTGTAATGCACCGAATCTCGGAGGCAGCGAAACATCCGCTTCTAAAGTTTGGGTGCCTATATGTTATTCCGATTTTCATGGAGCCAAAATGCGCTTAGAGTACCTAGTAACACGCAGATAGGATTGACGGAATACCGATGGTAGATTGGGATAAAGTGCAGATATTGGAATGGACACCTGACAATGGTGCAGCACCAACCATGCACCCAACGGAGAGCGTAGACCTGCGCGTCTCAGGTACTTTGACGATCGGCACCCCACCACTCGCCATTCAAGCCCAACGACTCTTCAGCCGTTGGGAGATAGTCCGCGAACCTTCCCGCATTTTGGCAAAGTGGCTCTCAGAATCTCGATTATTAACAGCCGTCCTGGAGTTTCAGCCCGATCGTGACTTCGGAGTACTGATAACGGTACTGGACCTTGGTGGAACAGTGCATCTGACCATCCCACAATGGTCACGCCCCGCAACTGGCGCCATACAAAAGGATTTTTCTCTGGATCGAAAAAATCTGGTTGGCCGAGACATTCTGGTGATCGGGCGTGATGACGTTTTACACGCCGGTTTTTTGGGTAAAGTGATTAATGTTGGCAACCAGTCAATCATTGTGAATCCAGGGCCGATATATTGGTCGCAACAACGAACTTATCATCGGTATACCGTCAATACGCCCATCAGGGTGGGTTTGCGTGATGTGCATGAAAGCTTTCCATCGATTTTTGTCCGGTTGACGGATATCAGTATGGGTGGCGCAGCCTTCATCGCGGATGTCCCAGACACATCAAAAAAGCCTGCGCAGGGTGCGGGCTTGCCGTTCTTGGGGCAGTTGTTTTGGGTGATGCTCCCGCGACCGGAACGGGGTGATTCCTTGGATTTGGCGGCAACGTTTGTCAACCAACGACAAATACCGGGGAGCCCCACCGCTTTGTGGGCTTTCGCCTGGCAACAGATGACCGCTTTTTCGGATCTGGAAGCATGGATTGCGGACATGAGTTGAGTCGTCTGCATGCCCCCTGACGGCAGTTTCCTGCCAAATGACCATTTACACAAAAATTCTTACACCCTCGTTTCCGAGGTCGGACAGAGCGTTACATTTTTCCCAGTGGGTGCCGAGGTTGCGGATTTGTGGGGAGGTCAACGCTCTTGATCGCTGCCCCCGTTTTAGCGAAATTGGATGGGGGATATCATCGCACTTCCTTGCTCCATCTCAATGCCACCCAAAGTTTCCTAGGAGAACCTCATGAACAGCATGCTTCACCCCTCTGCGCCGTTGCCCGGATCATATCGGTCCTCTTACAGCCAACTGGGCACCTTTTATGATGAGAAATATCAATTGATGTGGTGCTTCATGCATGCTTCGCCGCGCCCCTGCTTTAGTCCGGCGTTACTGGACGAGATCCGCCATTTTTACGAAACAGTAGTTTCCCAAAACACGTTATCGGAAGACCGTAAAATAAGTTACATTGCATGGGCCTCCGATGTCCCCGGCGTTTTTAATTTGGGGGGGGACTTGAATTTATTCAGAACGCTCATTCAATCAAAAGACCGAAATGGGCTCCTGCGCTATACCACTTCCTGCATAAAGGTGTTGCATGCCAATATTTCCCATCTCGATCAGGATATAACCACCATCTCCCTGGTCCAGGGGGACGCGTTGGGAGGCGGGTTCGAGGGTGCCCTATCTAGCAATGTACTGATAGCGGAACGCAGCGCCAAAATGGGCCTGCCTGAGATTCTCTTCAATCTATTCCCCGGTATGGGGGCATATAGTCTTCTGTCCCGCAAGGTCGGCATTGCCAATGCCGAGCGCATGATTCTGAGCGGAAAAATTTAT
>JAKAVW010000393.1 GCA_021827445.1 Pseudomonadota bacterium | reverse complement strand
TCCACCCCGCAACAGGGTCTGTAACTATATCAGGCGATCTACTTTACTGTCAACACCCAACGTATTTGCTGCTCTCTTTGGGTCCTCTGCCCCGCCGAGAGGACGAACTATACACGGGGGTATGGGGGCACGCAAGCGCTTTTTTGCCCCCGGAGATGAAGCGTCTGTTCAGGCCGCCGGGGTGGCGATGGGGGTCGGCGCAGGTGGCGGCGTCGCGGTGTTGGCATCGTCACCATAGGGCGCAAAGTCATAGGGCTGGGCAGGCAACTGGGCGACCACCGCGGACAGAGTAGGGGCGTTGATATTGATGGCCGTGGGTATGGTATTGGGCTTTTCTACCAGATCGATGACCTGCTGCCAGTTAATCGTCCAGCTTTGCTGGACCTGCTTTTCAAAAAGACTGATAGCATCGACTGCGCGTTGTTGAGAGTTGCTGCCTTTGTTATAGGCTTCTATGGGTGCGAAACTTTGCAGGTAGAGCTGGCCGTTGCCACTCATCCCGACAATATATGGCTGATCGATGGTCGTCACCGGCGTGCCCACCTTTACCATTTTAAAGAGCTGGACTTCGTTTTCAGGATAGACGTGGAAGCAGCCATGGCTGACCCGCATGCCGACACCCCAGGGCTTATTGGTGCCATGAATGAAAATCTGCGACCAGCCCGTTTCCAGCGCCAGTTCACCCATGGGGTTGTCAGGGCCGGCGGGGAAAAACGCGGGTATAGGTTCTCCGGCCTTGGCGTGCTCCTCCTGTATGTTTTTGGGCACTGTCCAGGTGGGGTTCCTGACTTTGGCAATGATGCGTGTGCTGCCCAGCGGATTCGGCCATTTGGGGCGAAAAATGCCTACCGGATAGGTGTAAACCACGTTCTGACCCACGGGAAAATAAAACAGACGCCGCTCCGGGATATTGATGATGATCCCCGTCCAGGGCTTGGGGGGGAGGATATATTGGGTGGGAACCAGCACGCGGGTTCCGGCGCCGGGAAGCCAGGGATCGACACCGGGGTTCGCGGCGCGGATTTCGTTATAGCCAACATCGTAATGGCGGGCGATATCGAGCAGGGTATCCTGATGCCGGGCGATGACCACCTGAAGTTGGCCGACCATGTTGCTGCCGGCTGCGGGCAGGAGAAACTCCGCGGCAAGGGCAGAGCTGGAAAGCAGCATCGAACAACCGGCAAGGAGACTGGGGATAATGGGATATTTCATGGTGCGGTATTTTCCTGGACTTGTTGAATATGGGTAAGATCCATCTCGACATCACCGTCGGACCGGCGCAGACGCAGCCATTCCCTGCCCTGCGCGGTCCAGACGTCAAGAATAATGCCAGCCTGCCATGTGCCATCCGCCATGTGCAAACGCATTGGACGACGCTGCATCGCGGCCAACTCTAAGGCGCTGTGCAGTGCACAACTCACGGGTTCGTAGGCCGAATGCATGGGCTCAGGCCTTAACGACGTCCATCCCGCCGAGGTAGGGACGCAAGGCGGCGGGAATCCGGATACTGCCATCGGCCTGTTGATGATTTTCCAAGAGCGCAACCAGGGTACGGCCGATGGCGAGGCCAGAGCCATTGAGGGTATGGGCGAGCTGGGGCTTGCCATCTTCTGCGCGATAGCGTAACTGCAGGCGACGCGCCTGAAAGCTTTCGAAATTGCTGCAGGAGCTGATTTCCCGGTACTGATTCTGGCCCGGCAGCCAGACTTCGAGGTCATAGGTCTTGGCGGCGCTGAAGCCCAAATCCCCCGCGCAGAGGACCATCACCCGGTAGGGCAGCTCCAGAAGTTGCAATACCTTTTCGGCATGGGCGGTGAGTGCTTCGTGGGCCTGGGCGGAATCTTCGGGGCGAACGATCTGCACCAGTTCCACTTTGTCGAACTGATGCTGGCGGATCATGCCACGGGTGTCGCGCCCATAAGCTCCCGCTTCGCGGCGAAAACAGGGGGTGTAGGCACAGAAGCGTTGCGGCAGGGTACCGACAATCTCACCGCGCAGCAGGTTGGTGAGTGGCACTTCGGCGGTGGGAATCAGGTAATAGGGGTCGTCCCTTAAAGCGAAAAGGTCTTCTTCGAATTTGGGGAGCTGCCCAGTGCCGAAGAGGGAATCGGCGTTGGCGAGCAAGGGCGGCGCAATTTCGCAGTAGCCGTGTTCCGTCGTATGCAAATCCAGCATGAATTGCGTCAGGGCGCGCTCAAGACGGGCACCGCGGCCGCGCAACACCACAAAGCGGGCGCCAGCGAGGCGGGCGCCCGCCGCGAAATCAATAATACCCAAGGCCTCGCCCAGATCGACATGGTCGTGGGGAGAAAAATCGAAGGCGCAGGGCGTGCCCCAGTGACGCAACACCACATTGTCCCTTTCATCGCGGCCATCGGGCACTGAATCCTGCGGGATATTGGGCAGGCTGCTGGTCAGGCTCTCCCATTCGGCAAGGATGCTTTCCAGGGATTGCTCCAGGGTCTTGATCTCCTCGCCGTGCTGCGCCGCTGCGGTCTGCATCGCGCTGGTATCGAGCCCCTGACGGCGCGTCTGACCGATCTGTCTGGAGGCTTCATTGCGGGCGTTGCGCACGTCTTCGAGCTGAATCTGCAGGGTTTTGCGCTGCTGGTCGAGAGTGCTCAGGGCCGGCACATCCAGAGTGAAGTGACGGCGGGCGAGGCCTGCGGCTACTTTTTCCGGTGCACTGCGCAGCAAGCTGGGATCAAGCATGGGGTTTCTTCTCTCGGACAGGTTGACGATGAGCATTTATCCAGCGCAAACGCTCCTGAATACGGGTTTCCAGGCCGCGGTCGCTGGGGTCATAAAAATGGGTCTGACGCAGGCCGGGGGGCAAATAATGCTGCTCCGGGGCGATGGCGTCGGGATAGTCGTGATCGTATTGATATTCCTTGCCATAATCCAGTGTTTTGA
>JAKAVW010000392.1:1705-2917 GCA_021827445.1 Pseudomonadota bacterium | reverse complement strand
ACGGGCATCTCCCACCACCAGCGGGACGACGCTAACGTCACCCAGCACCTCCTGGATAAAAGGCAATTGTACTTCCAGGGCATGTTCCTGAGCGTGCGCGGCCGGCATTTCCCGGACCTCGGGCAACCCGGCCAGTGCCTCCACCCCCGCCTGATCCACCGCGACGGTACCCAGCGGCGTTTGCATGGCCTGAACACCCGGCAGGGCGAGACCGCGAAATGGCAGACGATGTGCCGGCCCCAGAAGCACCACCCGGCGGATATGCCCCCGCCCCTTGGCCAGCAGGGCGTAACCGGAAGCGGCCACCGCTCCCGAGTAGATATAGCCCGCATGGGGGACAATGATGGCCTTGGGCCATGGGGCACTGGCCGCTTCACCGTCCTGTTCAGCTCTGGCCAGCAAACGCTCTACCTCGGTCCGCAAAACGGCAGCCTCGCCAGGATAAAACATACCGGCCACCGCTGCTGGTCTGACAAGTTTCACGGAACACCCCCCGGCCGCCATCCGGCCAATATCTGCATACCGGATATATCTGGATGGGAACAGGTTTTTTCAAGGGGCCCTGGCTACGGGAGAGTGAAACATGCGCTCGTCGGGAAATCCAGTATCGGGAGTGGCTGCGCGCAATCGTCCGTGCAGCATCCGGGTTGGGCGGCCGCACCGGAAAAGTGACGGCCTTAACCCATGGCGAAGCCCGACCATACTGGGGTATTCTGGCCGGACCATTAGCAGATTCGGGCCGGGGAGCCTCGCGAACGATGCAACGATTTTTTGTGCTGGCCATCCTGATCCTGCTGGGTTGGCTGGCCTACCGTCTTTCCCCCATTCTCAGCCCCTTTCTGATTGCCGGCATTCTCGCCTATCTCGGCAACCCCCTGGTGACCCGCCTGCAACGATACCGGATCAATCGCACCTGGGGTACCACACTGGTTTTTGTTCTCGTCATTCTGGTTCTGGCCGGGATCACCATGGCCCTGCTCCCTGTGATCCGCCATCAATCTTTGCTCTTCGTGGAATACCTGCGCCAGTATCTGGAACTCCTGCAAACCCGGATCATCCCACAACTCTCCGCGCGGATCGGCATTCCGCTCGACAGTCAGAGCCTCACCCATTACGCTACGGCCAATGCCCAGAAATTGGCGGGATGGCTGGGACGCAGCCTCCAGATGGCATTGAGCTCCGGTCCCGGCCTGATCAGCAGTGTGCTCAGCA
>JAKAVW010000392.1:0-1695 GCA_021827445.1 Pseudomonadota bacterium | reverse complement strand
GCTTCTATCTGCTGCGCGACTGGCCACACCTCATTGGCCGTATTGCCGCACTCATCCCACCGCACTATCTGCCGCTTTCCCGACGTCTGGCCGGTGACGCCGACGCCATGCTCATGGCCTTCTTACGCGGACAACTCCTGGTGATGCTGGCTCTCGGCGCCAGTTACGCCATCGGCCTCAGTATCGTCGGCCTGAAAACCGCCATCCTCGTCGGCCTGGTGGCGGGACTGCTCAGTTTTGTGCCCTATCTGGGCGTCGTGAGCGGCATAGCCATGGCCACCCTCGCCATGTACGTGCAGACCGGCGCATTCTTGCCCATTCTCGGGGTGTTGATCGTCTTTGGCATCGGCCAGATACTGGAAAGCATGGTGTTTACCCCTTATCTGGTGGGGGACCGCATCGGTCTGCACCCGGTCGCCGTCATTTTTGCCGTGCTGGCAGGCGGCGAACTCTTCGGCTTCAGTGGCCTGCTGCTTGCATTGCCGGTTACCGCCGTCCTCATCGCCCTGCTCCGCCACCTTCACGGCTGGTATGTGCAGAGCCGTTATTATCTGGGTAAGGAGTCATAACCCTATGGAAGAAGTCATCATCATTGGCGGGGGTATTTCAGGTCTGGCGACGGCATATTTCCTGCGTAAACGAGGTTGGTCTCCCTTGCTGCTGGAGGCCGGTGCCGCCCCCGGCGGCAACCTGCAGAGCAGACAGGAAGAAGGCTACCTGCGGGATATGGGACCAAACTCGCTGATGCTCAAAGGCCGGATCGTCCCGGAATGGCTCCGCGAACTGCAATTGGAAGGAGACATCGTCGAGGCCAACCCGCTCGCCGGGCGCCGCTATGTCCTCAATCGCCACCGGCAACCCGTCGCATTGGGACCGGGTGTGCTATTCGGCGGCGGACTACTGAGTATACGCGGTCGCCTGCGACTCCTCGGCGAGCCCTTTCAGCCACCGCATCCGACGCCGGATGGCGAGGAAAGCATAGCCGACTTCGTCCGGCGACGTCTCGGAGACGAGGCCCTCACCTGGCTGGTCGACCCTTTTGTTTCCGGCGTCTTTGCCGGCAATCCTGCACGCCTTTCGGTGCAGGCCACTCTGCCCCGCCTGGCCGCGCTGGAGCAGGATGGCGGCTCGCTCCTGCGCGGTGCGCTGCGTGCCCGGAAGAAGAAGTTGCCCGGCACCCCCAAAACCCGCCTCGTGTCCTTTCGCGAAGGCCTGCAGGTCCTCCCTTTGCGGGTTGCAAACACACTCGGCGATACGCTGCGCTGCGATACTCCGGTCGACCAGTTGGCCTATAGCGACGATATGTGGCAGGTCGGCAGCGGTAACCAGACCTGGCAAAGCAAACGGCTCGTTCTCGCCCTGCCCGCAGGCGCCGCGGCCAGACTGCTCGCGCCAACCGACGCTACGCTTGCCCGGGAACTGGACGCCATCCCTTATCCTGCCGTAGGCAGCCTGTCCATAGGTTTTCAGCGCCCACAGGTAGAGCATCCACTGGATGGCTTCGGCATGCTGATTCCGCGGGTCATGGGGCTGGAAACGCTGGGGGTGCTTTTCTCCTCCACCCTTTTTCCCGGGCGCGCACCGGCGGGGCAGGTATTGCTGACGGCCTTTATCGGTGGCAGTCAGAATGTCCTTGCCGGACGGGACGATGACGACCTGCTGGCAACGGTATTACGCGAGATCGGCCCACTGCTG
>JAKAVW010000391.1 GCA_021827445.1 Pseudomonadota bacterium | reverse complement strand
CCACCGGGATCGAATTTCAAGGCCTTGGCAATTCCAGCTAGCTTTTCATTGCGCAGAACGATAATAGCTTTTGCGGTCAATCGAAGCTGCTCGTCATCATTAGCACTTTGTTTTGTATATGTCATTTAAATGCAAAAGGCAGCTATCAATTCGATAGCCGCCTTTGTCCATGATCAGCTAATCAAAAGCCGGCCTGGAACTGCAACATCAGGGTGTTGTAGGCAACTCCGTTGATGGGAGGGGTGCCATTAACATAACCAAAGCTGCTGTTGTTGTTGATGTTGCCACCGCGAGTCGCCAAGATGTAGTTTAACTGAATCTCAGCTGCATGAGGATTGTTGGGATTCACATAGTAGTTCACACCAACAGTGGTGTTAGAGAGCGTGTTGGCACCATCCACATGAAACTGGTCATATCGGACTACTGGTTCAAGATCTAAAGGCAACAACGTCATCTGGTATAGATTGGCACCCAAGTCCGCGTGCCAATCACTGGCATTTACGGTACCAACGCTGTTGGGGATAGCGCCCATATAACCAAGATTACTGGTACCATTGGTTCGCGTATACCCAGCCGCATAGTGAATACCCATCAACCCACCATGAACACCGACGTTCCAACTGTCCAGATTATCACCGCCACCAATAGTCTGCGCGGTACCCATACTGCCACTGACTTCTGCGGTCAATAGAGAACCCAGGCTGTAGCTCACCATTGCAGACGTGATGTACTTGCCATTACCATTTAGCAAACCACCCTGGCCACCGCCAAAGGTGTTCGCGTTGCTGAATGCGGTATAGCTATCCAACGATGTATTATCAAAAATGCCCACGGCATATCCAATGCCCGTACCCATTACATCATCTGCATGAAGCATGGCGCCTGCAGAACGTCCGGGCAGCAACGATTGACCCATGTTACGGAAGATGAAAGGTAATTCATTACCCATTAAAGAGTTGTATTCCAAACCCTCGGGGGTTTTGAACTTACCAACCTGCAACTGGGCGAAGGGCACTGGGGCATAATTGATATATGCATCCATCAACTGAGCTTGGCCCCCCTTAGTAGCGATATTGCTTCCAAGCCCGTTGTTTAATCCGTCTCCAATGATTCCAGCATTATCCCACGCGCCCTGAACGAAATATGTTACGCCAGGAGCAGCCTCGCCCTTAAAACCTAGACGGATACGGTTGGCACCGAAAATAAGGCCATTGGAACTACCTGGCCCGGTGCCCCACTGCTGGCTACCGGTGATCTGGGCATAACCGAATAAAACCGGGCCGGTGTCAGCGTTGGAAGTGTCCGCAGCGAACGCAACACCCGGGACCACAAAAGCCGCAGCAACGGCCAAAGCTATTAAATTCTTTTTCACTTTCAAATCCTCCTCAACAAGTTAGAGGTCTAGGCACCGCTCTGAAAAATCACTAATGTGTTTTTTCCGCCTATCCCGTGTGGAAAGTATACAACAATTTAAGAGGTATGCAAGTGTGGTCCTGCCCAGGGTCCACAGGGCACCTCGAAAAATCAGTCAACCCCGCATTAGCCTGAATCTAACATATTGGTTTAAAATGATAATACCATGGGCGAATGCCATGACTTGGCGCGCATATAAGCGTCCCCTGCCCACAGGTTACCACGTACTGGCTGAACGGCTCGGACCTCGTGGCGTGTGGCAAGGCAGACCTCTCGCTGGACACGTGACCCAAAGAACTCACTCCCAAGCACAGCCCTGCGCCAGTGGTTCGCCCACAATCCTGAGCATTGGGACGAATTCCGCAGCCGCTACTTGTCGGAACTGGCGACACAAAAGAAATTGCGCTGATACTGCGAACCGAAGCCGCCGGGGCCCCTATTATCCTGCTCTACGCTGCCCACGACCAAGAGCAACACGGTGCGTTGGTGCTCCACGATTTTCTGCAGACACTGGCGGTACTAACCCCCGACGCGCCCTGAATGGTGGCAGGACGTCAAGGTACATCGTCTCAATGTCCTTCGGCCCAGCGCCGCAGAACGAGCGGGTCAGGGATGGTAATGGTCCGGCGCTCCATTTCTATGAGTCCGGCCTTGCGTATACGGGTCAGCACCCGGGACAGTGTCTCAGGCGTCAAACCCAGACGCGCCGCAACCACCGCTTTCTTGGCGGGGAGTTCGATGGCCGCGGGGCTATTTACCATCGGGCACATATCCAGCAGATAACTCACAAGCCGCTGCTCCGCCGACTCCACACTCAAATGACGCAGTTCCTTGACCAAAAAATGCAGGCGCATACTGAGGCGCGCTAACATCTGGCGCATCAACAATGGCCGTTGCTCCAGGCTCTCGACGAAGAGGTCCAGTGGAATCTCCAGCACGGTGGTCGGAACATCGGCCTGTGCCGTCACCGGATAACGGCCACCGAGAAAGGCCACCGCCTCGGCGAAAAGGTCATCGGGCTGGATGATTTCGACAATTTTCTCCTGCCCGGTCGCCGCCGCCGCAATCAGATCAATTTGCCCCGATGCCAGGAAATAAAAGGATCGGGCCGACAACCCCTCGGCAAAGAGGATATCTCCTGACTCCAGGGTCAAGAGCCTGGACTGTGCCAGCAGCGCTGCGATGACCTCCTCGGGACAGGCAGCGAAGAGCGGAGTTTGCCGCAGGCGGGGAAGCAATGCCTCCTTGTTATTCTCCATGGTCAGCACTTTCTCTAGAATATGGGACGGGCAGAAAAATCAGCATCTCTTGCTAACGGTTAGATGTCAACTTGGCCCTGGATAAGGAAGGATTCATTAATAAATTACGTGCACTTTCTTTTCGGTGAGATGACGTAATTCCACTCTCCATGGAAATCATCGCGATCAAGCTGAATGGCAGCGAATTCAGCGTCAGTGACCTTGATTCCCTTCGGGTAGGGTGTGGGGTCAATGGCGGCACGTACT
>JAKAVW010000390.1 GCA_021827445.1 Pseudomonadota bacterium | reverse complement strand
CATCTGCTGGTATTCTTCGCGGGTGATCTCGCCCCGGGCGTAACGCCGGTCCAGAACCTCCCGGGGGGTTTCTCCCGATCCGGGCGTTTTCTGCGAACCACCGCACATGGGGCCGCCGCCCATGCCACCGCGCATCATGAAAACCATGAAAACCACCATCAGCACCAGAAAAAACAAAGGGAAAATCATCATCCAGGGCGTCCAGCCCCACCCGCTATTTATCCACATGAGTTGGCCCTCCTTTCGGTCAGAGAAACATATTCGTTATTAGGGTCTTCCCGATTCAGGAGATTGGGCGACGGGACATGTGAGGTTACCCAAAGCTGCAACGATTGCAGGATCGCCAACAACTCCGGATCGGGGAGGCAATAGTAGATAAAGGCTCCCCGACGCTCTGCGCGTACGAGGCCGGCCTCGCGCAAGATGCGCAAATGGAAGGACACATTGGTTTGGGGCAGGGCGGTAGCGTGGATGATGTCCGTCACCGGCCGACATTCCGTCCCCAGCGCGCAAAGGATGCGCAGCCGGTTGGGTTCCGCCAGGACCTTGAAGACGGGGCCTAGAAGGACGGCGGGGCAGGATTCCAGATCCATGGCGGTCACCTCCTTGACATAAACCAGGTTACATATGTATGTTCGCTCATACTACGTGTGACCCATAGATTTTGTCAACGGATTTCGATGGGTTGTTTTCCTCCCTCCCACACCCTACCAAGGTTTTGCCATGTTGACTTTGATCCACTTCGATTTCTGTCCTTTCTGCCAGCGGGTGCGATTGGCATTGGGATACAAAAATATTGAATTTGCCGAGCTGCCTGCGCGGTTTTACGGACCAGAACATTTCCGAAACATCAGCGGATTTGAGCGGCTTCCAGTCATTATCTATCCTGATGGAGACCGCCAAGGCGAATCCATGGAGCTCATTGCCGAGCTCGATCGGCGTTTCCCGGCAACGCCGCCGCTCCATCAGGGAGCCATCGCCGCCGCCGATCTGGAGGCGGTGCTGGCCTGGCGCGCGCGCATCAGCGGCATGCTTTTTCGGCTGATTGCACCGACTTTGCCGCAATACCCCGGGCTCGGCGACGATCCCCGCGCCATGACTTTCTACCGGGAACGGATGGAGGGCTGGCTGGGAGACACCCTGGAAGGACTGCAGGCCCGGCGGCATCAGTGGTATGCCTCCCTGGAGGCGGAGCTCAACGGGATTACGGACCGGGTCGCCCGTCATGGTTTCTATACGCCGGTATTTTCTGTCGCGGACACGCTCATCACCGGCGATCTGACCGGTTTGCGCCTTCTGGAGGACATCACGCTGCCGCCGGAGTTGAGTGCCTATTTCGCGCGGGTCGAGGCGGCTGCGGGGGTGTCTCTTTTGCCCGAACCCCTCAAACAAGGGCAGAATCTTTGAAACACGCTGCCCCAAAGCTCCTCACCAGGATCGGAAGGTCGAAGCTGGACAGCCGGTACCGGATTCTATAGGGCAGCTAAATGCCGGAGAAATCATGGAGGGGGCTTTCATTCAGGTTCAAAGGCCAATCTGGTTTGGCCCTAACGATCATGGGGCTTGAAGCTCCACCCCTGATGATGAAAAATAGTCCTGTCCATTGGCGTTGCCAGTCGCTAGAGGCACCATAACCGGGCGGTGCTTGGCTTCAGCGGGTCTATGGTCGATCGCTCTTTCTTCTCTTGGCAAGCCTCTGGTGAGGTCTGCGGGGTAAGTGTGCCCAGCGTTCTGCCGTTTTTTCACATTAAAAACCTATCCTACCTCTCCCGAGATCACCACCAGGCCGCCCCAGGGCAGTGTATGGGGCAGTACCCGTTCCATCGCCCGCGCCACGCGGTTCCCGGAAGGGAGGAATATGGCGGAGTGTACCGCCAGCCGGCGCACTCTCAGGCCGGAGAAGAAGTCGAGCACTTCGCGGGGACGATGCCAGCGCGCCCCACGATAGGCCCCGCTTCCACCGCCCCGGCCCTTCTGCCTGTAGAGCAGGCTCGTCCGGTTGAGCCAGCCGATGGCGAAACGCCGGCGCGTCACCCGCACGATCTCGGCCACGGCTTGGCGCTCGTCTTCCACGAAGCACAAGGCCGCGACCGAGACCACCCGGTCGAAACTGCGGTCGGGAAAAGGCAGGGCACGGGCATCCCCCAGGATCCAGCGGATCGCGGGAGGCCTCTTGATTTGAGCGAAGGCGAGCCAGTCCGGGTTCGGATCCAGACCACTGGCGAGGAGGTCGTCCTCCGCAAAACGGCGGGTGAACCATCCAGTGCCACACCCCACGTCCAGGAGTGTGTCCCCCGGCCGAGCCTGCAGCAGCCTGGAGAGCAGGCGGAACTCGGCCATGCCGATCCAGCGCCCGCGGGCGGTATTGTACCAGGCATCATAAGACGCGGCGTCCATCAGCCTACCGCGCCTGCCAGCCCGCGCCAGGCGTTGATCAGAGCGTTCGCCGCCCCGTCGATCTCCGCTTCGGAGGTGAAACGGCCGAGGCTTAAACGCAGCGCACCCAAGGCTTGTTCCCGGGGCATGGACATCGCCGCCAGAATATCACTCACCGTATGCCCGCCCGCATGACAGGCGGAGCCCGTGGATGCGGCGATCTTCGGGGCGGCGGCGAGGAGTTGCCAGCCCGCCACGCCGGGGAAAGAGAGATTGAGGGTATTGGGCAGGCGCTCGGTAGGGTGGCCATTGAGCAGCAGGCCGGGAATGGCGATAACCAACCGTTCCTGCAAGGCATCCCGCAATTGCTGCAGTCGTGCCGCTTCCCGGGCCAAACCCTCCTGTGCCAGCCGGGCCGCCGTGCCCAAGGCCACGATGTGCGGCACGTTCTCGGTCCCAGGGCGCAGGCCCCGTTCGTGGTCCGCCCCGGCCATGATCGGCAAAATGGGGGTTCCTTCCCGCACATATAGGGCGCCCACCCCCTT
>JAKAVW010000389.1 GCA_021827445.1 Pseudomonadota bacterium | reverse complement strand
GGCCATCACCGCAGGCGTACCCCTCAACACTTGCTCAATTTCTGATCGGGATACTCCGTGCTTACCGCATTTCGGCCAGTTCCCATCGTCCCAGTCGAATCCTGATAGGGTCATCGTTGAATTATGTGCTTTTGTACAAACAAACGCTATGCATTGAGAATCCCATGATCCAGGGGGCTTCATGCTCCATCGGAAAAATAATCGTGTCGTTTTCTGGCCTTGGCCACGGCCAGGGCTGCGGCGAGGATTTCGGCGTGTTCTGGTTCGGCAACACTCAGGGCGACCACCCGGGTAGGCCGTTGGCCGATGCGCCCCCAGCTTTTGATGAGTTCCCACTCGCCCCAGAGATTCTGCCGGAGGGCCAGTCGGTAATAGCGATAGAGCCCTTCCTCCGACTGGATCTTCTGCCACTCCTGTCAACGGCGATTTAAAACTGACACACTGGGGGTGCGGACGAAAACTTGGACTACCATGGAGGTAGTTCATGTATTCCTACGAGGAACGCATTCTGGCAGTGCAGATCTACATCGAATTGGGGAAGCGTACGGCAGCCACCATTCGCAGCTTGGGCTACCCGACCAAAAACGCTCTCAAGAGCTGGTACCGGGAGTATGAGCGATCTCTGGATTTGCCCAAGGACTCTGTCCGATCGAGATCCAAGTATACGGATGAGCAGAAGAAGACCGCCGTTGACAGGCCTCGGGTTGGAGGGTTTGGAGAGCGGTTTGTCGAAGCGGCAGTCGTCGCCGGGTGGGAAGGTGAAGCTGTAAAGAATCTGTTGAGTGGTGTTCTTGTTGGATCAACCTGAAAGGAGAATGGACATGATCAACGAATCAAATCTGTTGAACCGCAGAGAAGCAATGAAGCGTGCGGTACTGGGCGCAGGGGTGGTAGCGGTGGGTGCTATGGGCGCCAGCGCCATGGCTGCGGGGGTGAGCGGAAACCCGGGCAACCTGTTGCCCCCCGGGGCCAGTACACTGCAGGAATTGAGTAACCGGCTGGCCAAAGCGCCCCGGCGGCGCGATTTCAAAACCGTTCCCATGATACTGACCAGCCCGGACCAATGGGACAGCGAGGCGCTGAACGAGGTGCTTCACTATGCTGGCGGTCCTAAACAGGTTTGGGATAACACCGTCTTGAAAAGCCCGTGGCTCAACCTCATGCGTAATGCCATGAACTGCCAGATATGGTCTTTCAAACATGCTGATTTCTTCTGCGTGTCTGCCACCCATGGTTCCGCGCATCTTGCCTTGTATGACAATTACATCTGGAACAAGTATCTCGCCACCCTCACCAAAGGCAAATGGAAAGCGAACGCCTGGTTGAAACAGCCCCCGGCATCGGCGACCAATCCGGCTGATTTTGAAGACGCAGAGGGCGTTTTCTCCCCCCACGACAACAGCATAATCGTTCTGCAGCGTCGTGGCGCTGTATTCATGGCGTGTCATAACGAGGTATGGGAACTCACCATGGGCTTGCACAAGAAAGGGATCAACCCGTCCAAGCTCAGCCATGTGGAAATGGCTGCGGAATTTACCAACCACCTCATTCCCGGCGTGATCCTGACACCGGGCATCGTGGGTACATTGCCGGAATTGGAACTGGCTGGATTCCAGTACGCGAAATAAATTCAGTTACTCACACGGAACGCCGCCTACCTCACCCACTGACCGTCAGCTAACAGCTTGATCATCGCAAGCTCATGGCGAGGTGGCATAGCAGGTGAGGTAGGGGGCGCGGTGAGGCAATGTGAGCCGCACCTATCCGAATTCAGGTCCAACAGGAGGTTTCATGGCAACTACAATGTCTAACACTGCCCTACAAGACTCGGGCAATCGCAGCTGGCGACTCGCCGCCATCGCCCTGCTCGCGATTCGCTTCGTTCAGAGGTGGATTTACTGGGGCGGCGGGACTAGGCGTTTTATCTACGGCCCGCAAAAGCTGGACGTACATGATCACTGGATGGCCTATAAATTCCAGACGTCAATGCCCGGTGATGCCTGGATTGCACGGGTCAAACCCGATGATCCGCAGCACGCTCTGGACCACGTCAAAACA
Organism: Pseudomonadota bacterium; assembly: GCA_021827445.1. GTDB lineage: Bacteria > Pseudomonadota > Gammaproteobacteria > Acidithiobacillales > Acidithiobacillaceae > Acidithiobacillus. The sequence goes on along the minus strand of JAKAVW010000389.1, from coordinate 876 downwards.
GGACTGGAGGCCATTGAGGCGCTCCAGGCCTGGATCAAACGGTACGATGTGCAGTGCATGCGCTGTTCCGACTGAAGCGTCGGCGAGACCGGTATGGACCATCGGTCATGGCGCACGATCCTTAGCAAGTTTCATCGCGATCCTTGAGGATGAAGGAATAGCACTCGTCATTGATGTCCGCAAAATGCCGCGCTCGCGCCATAATCCACAGTTCAATAGTGACGCTCTGTCCGCCGCCCTGGCGCTTCATGGCATCGCCTATGACCATTGGCCGGCGCTGGGTGGGCTGCGTAAGCAATCGCCGGGCTCCATTAATGGCGCCTGGCGCAATCCTAGCTTTCGTGCCTATGCCGACCATATGCAGACGCCGACCTTTCAGGCGGCCCTTGAAGTGCTCGAAGAAGAAGTTAGACAAAAATCTCTTGTCCTCATGTGCGCGGAAACGCTCCCTTGGCGCTGCCATCGCTCCCTCATTGCCGATGCCTTGGTGGCCCACGGTATTGTAGTCATCGACCTGTTGGCGGTGGGGCAAAAGCGGCGCCACCAACTGCCGACCTGGGCGAAGGTTCGGGAAAATGGTAGTGTCTATTATCCCGCCTCGAGCAACTAGGAGACCAACCATGGAAGCGCGCCTGGATTTCGCCCGAACAGCACCATCAGGGATACGTTCCCTGCAGGAATTGGAAAAATATCTGCACGGTACAGGGTTGGAACCGCAATTGCTGGAGCTCGTCAGATTACGAGCCTCTTTGCTCAATGGCTGCGCTTTCTGTATCGATATGCACAGCAAGGATGTGCGCGCGTTGGGCGAACGCGAGCAGCGGCTCTATGCACTGGCGGCATGGCAAGAGACGCCTTTCTTCAGTGCACGAGAAC
>JAKAVW010000388.1 GCA_021827445.1 Pseudomonadota bacterium | reverse complement strand
CGGGGGTGACGGCGCGTTGCGGCTCGGGAAAGCGGAGTTCGGCCCGGGCATCGGGGAGCAGGTGCAGTATGGCCGGCTCGGCGCGGGAGCGGTAACGCAGTTTTACGGTCACTGCATGGCTTTCGCCGAGGGATAAATCCGCCAGCCAGTTGCACTCGGCCAAGCTGGCCGCACGCCGGTAGAGTTCATCCTCACCGCCGACGATCACCCGGTTCCGGGTTGGGTCCAGCGCGAGGACATAGCGCGGCTGGTCACTACCGCCACCCAGCCCTTTGCGCTGCCCTACGGTGAAGTTGAGCGTACCCGGATGATGACCCAACACCCGGCCGCTGCTATCCACCATCTCCCCTTCCTGCCGTATGTCAAGCCCGGCATAATCCTCCAGAAAGCGGCGGTAGTCGCCATCCGGGACAAAGCAGATATCCTGTGAATCCTGCTTGGCAGCCACGGGCAGGCCATGCTTACGGGCCATGGCACGCACCTCGTCCTTGTTCAGGTTACCCACCGGAAAGTGCAGACGAGGCAAAAGGGCTGCGCCGATGACGAAAAGAAAATAGGATTGGTCTTTGGCATCATCACGGCCACGCAGCAGTGCGGTACCCGAGGGAGTTTCCGCCAGACGCGCATAATGGCCCGTCGCCAGCGCCGAGGCGCCCAGCTTTTCGCCTTCCGCCAGCAGGGCATCGAACTTGAGGAACTGATTGCAGCGCGCACAGGGATTGGGCGTACGCCCCGCCTGATATTCGGCGACAAACACGTCGACCACCTGACGCCGGAACGCCTCGCGATAGTCCAGTACCGTGTAGGGGATATCGAGCAGGGCGCAGACCTCGGCGGCGTCTTCGATATCTTTTTCATCGCAGCAGCGGCTCTTGGGCCACAAGCGCATGGTCACGCCGGTGAGTGCGTAACCCTGCTCCTGCATGAGAATGGCCGCGACGGCGGAGTCGACCCCGCCGGAGAGCGCGATAAGGGCTTTTTGATCCGCCATGGCGCCGCCCGACTCAGTCCTTCTCCGCCAACCAGGCCATCTGGATGGCTTCGAGGATGCCTTCGCTGGACTTTTCGGGTTCACCTTCAAAATCGGGCAGTTCTAATATCCAGCGGTGCAGGTCAGTGAAACGCAGATGGGCCACATCGGCGTGCGGGTGAGCCTCATCCAGGGCAATAGCCAGTTCCATGGTGTCGGTCCAGCGCATCAGTGCCGCTCCTTTTCCAGATTGATGGTGTATTTGGGGATTTCAATGACCAATTCGGTATCGGCCACTTTGGCCTGACAACTGAGGCGGGAGGTAGGCTCCAGACCCCAAGCCTTATCGAGGAGGTCTTCTTCCTTCTCTTCCGCCGCCTCCAGGCTATCAAAGCCCTCGCGCAAAATCACATGGCAGGTCGTGCAGGCGCAGGACATCTCGCAAGCGTGTTCAATGTGAATATCATTGCGCATCGCCGCGGCGATGATAGTCTCCCCCGGCTCGGCCTCGAACTCCGCTCCCTCGGGGCAGGTTTCCGGGTTGGGCAGGACGCGTATTTTGGTCATTCAGTCTCCCAGATCATCAATGGAACGGCCAGCGATAGCACGGCGCAAAGCACCATCCATGCGCCGCTGCACCAGAGGTTCGGCGGCCGCTTCCACCGCTTCGGCGGCGTGCGTGATGGCGTCTGCATCCGTGCCGGATAAGGCCTGGATCAGTGCCGCGTTGGTCTTATCCAGGGCGGCTCGCTCCGCAGGTTCGAGCAGGTCTGCATCCGCGGCCAGTGCCGTGATCAACGCTTCACGCACGCGCTTGCCTTCCACTTTGGCCTCGGACAAGCGGCGCTTGACGACATCTTCCGCACCATGCGTAAAAGAGTCCTGCAACATATTGGCAATTTCTTCATCATTCAGTCCGAAAGACGGTTTGACGACGACTTCCGAACGCGCCCCTGTGCTCATCTCCTCGGCGCGCACGGCCAGCAGGCCATCGGCATCCACCTGGAAAGTCACAAGAATCCGCGCCGCGCCAGCCACCATGGGGGGAATGCCGCGCAGACTGAAGCGCGCCAGCGAACGGCAGTCCTGCACCAGATCGCGTTCGCCCTGCAAGACATGGATGCTCATGGCCGTCTGACCGTCCTTGAAGGTGGTGAATTCCTGCGCCCGCGCCACTGGAATGGGGGTGTTGCGAGGAATAATTGTCTCCACCAGTCCGCCCATGGTCTCCAGACCCAGGGACAGGGGTAACACGTCCATCAACAGCAAGTCTTCGCGCTGATTGCCCACCAGGGCATCCGCCTGAATGGCGGCACCCATGGCCACCACCTGGTCGGGGTCAATATCCGTTAGCGGCGCCTGCTGAAAGAATGCCTCCACCAGCGCGCGCACGGCGGGGACACGGGTGGCACCACCCACCAGCACCACGCCGTCAATCTCATCCAGCTTTAAACCGGCATCCCGCAGCGCCCGCCGGCAGGCCGGGCGAGTCCGCTGAATAACCGGCTGAATCAGTGACTCCAACTGGCTACGGGACAGTTTTATCTCGTGCGCCGCGCGGCCGGACGGCGCCAGCACTATAAGCGTTTCGTCGACAGCACTGAGCGCCTCTTTGGCGGTGCGCGCCTGTTGGAGCACCTGCCGCCGCCAGAAGGGATCGGACGCATCCCCACCCACCTCCTGCATCAGCCATTCGGCCAGCGCATGATCCATGTCGTCGCCACCCAGGGCAGAGTCGCCGGCGGTGGCCAGCACCTCAAAAACCCCCGCCTGCAGGCGCAATATGGAAATATCGAAGGTTCCGCCGCCCAGATCGTAGATGGCAAAAATGCCTTCGCTGCCCTTGTCCAGACCATAGGCCACCGCCGCAGCGGTCGGCTCGGCCAGCAGACGCAGCACATTCAGCCCTGCCAGACGGGCCGCATCTTTGGTGGCCTGACGCTGGGCCTCGTCGAAATAGGCGGG
>JAKAVW010000030.1 GCA_021827445.1 Pseudomonadota bacterium | reverse complement strand
TGTCCAATGGTAATCAGGGGGTTTCCCTGGTGCAGACGGCCACCGGTGCTATTCAGAACCAGACCAGCCTCCTGCAGCAGATTCGTACCACGGCGGTGCAGGCCGCGAACGGCTCCAATACCACTCAGGATCGTGCCGCCCTGCAGGGTGTGGTCAGTCAGCTCCTGGCCCAGGTCCAGACCATTGCGACGCAGACCCAGTTTAACGGGCAGAATATTTTGGATGGCACTTTTTCTGGTTCGACCTTTCAGGTCGGGGCGAATGCCAACCAGATCATCAATGTGTCGGTCGGCAACACGCAGACCAATGCGATGGGGAATTACACGACGGCAACGTCCGGTACCGTTTACACCAGTTCGGGTTCTTTCCAGATGGGCGGGTACGCGGTCGGGGGCGCCTTTACGTTGAGTGCGAGTGGGGTCGGCAACTTCACTAGTGGAACGGGTACCAGCGGCATCAACGTGCAGGGCTCTGTCGGAAATGCCTACGTCGGGGTGAGTTCCACCACGGAGTCGGCGGCGAATCTGGCCTCTGCGGTGAATGCGGTCTCTTCGCAGACGGGGGTGTCGGCACAGGCGACCACGAGCGTTGCCTTCACAGCGCAATCCGGTACGTATACCTTCACCCTGAGCAACGGGAGCAGTGGCAGCCCCACCAACGCGGTGAACATCTCCGCATCGGTGACCAATGGCTCTAATGGCCAGGCCAATTTGAGTTCGCTGGTTACCGCCATCAATAACCAGGCGGCGATCACCGGTACCTCTGCCACCACCCAGACCGTCAATGGAACACAGGAGCTGGTGCTTACCAACGCCAATGGTAACAACATCAACATCTCCGCCGGTGTGACGTCGGGTGGCACATTGATATCCGGCGGCATGACTTCTGGTTCCACGGGTAGCTTGCAAGCGGTGAGCGGCAGCGGGATATCTTCGGTGGGCACGGCGATCACCAGCGCTTCGGCCAATGTCCTGATTCAGGGGGCGGTGCAGTTTAACTCCTCCAGTTCCTATGCCATCGGTAATGGTGGGAACATTGGTTTCAACACTGCCGCTACCGGCATTACCGGTTCGTCGGTTTCCTCGGTCAATGTGAGCTCGGCAGCTGGTGCGCAACAGGCTATTGGCATCATGGACCAGGCGATCAACTATCTGAACCAGCAGAATGGTGCCCTCGGTGCCATCCAAAACCGGATCCAGGCCTCGGTCGCCAACGACCAGACCACCGCGACCAATCTGCAGTCGGCGCAGTCGGTGGTGCAGGATGCGAACATCGCGCAGGCGACGTCGCAGATGACCAAGTACCAGATTCTGCAACAGGCCGGTATTTCCACCCTGGCGCAGGAAAACTCTTTGCAGCAGAGCTTTCTTAAGCTCATACCGTAAAAGTTAAAGGGCTTGGTGATTATCCTCCCGGCAAACGCCGGGAGGGGTTTCGCTTGGCGGAGGTGTCTCATGGATGCAACGCTTATTCGTAATGGTAATTCACCTGATCTGCAGACGGGGTCCGGGAACGGTGTCACAAATGTCGCGGGAAAGTCGCAGGAAACCGTGCAGTTGACCACATTGGCTATGCCCAAAAAGGGTCAGGCATCTGCGGCAACTATCCAGAAAGTCTCAACGGAACAGTTGAATGCCGCGATTAAAAAGTTACAACAAAAAATACCGGCAAGTTCTTCGATAACCTTAGAAGCGGGTCTTGATCCGAATGGTAATCACCCCGGTCAGGTGTTGATCATGCTCAGTGATAAAGCGACCAAGCAAATATTTTTTAAATACTACGTGCCCGTGCAGCAAATATTAAAGAGCGCAGCAACGGCGGATACCATATCACCGGGCAGTTTGATGAGTGAAAAGGCCTGAGCGAATTAGAGCAGGCGGGGAGCAACGATCATGTCAGTGTCATTGTCGGGTCTGGTTAGTGGGATTAACGTCCAGCAACTTATCAGCAACCTCAGCGCGGCTTATCAGCAACCGATCATGGTGCTGGAGAGCCAGCAGCAATCCTATCAGACGACGCTGAGCGCCTGGGGCACGTTGCAGAGCAGTTTGTCCAGCCTGCAGTCCTCCATGAGCAGTTTGCAAAACCTCAGTAGCGTCAATAACCGTAGTGTCAGTCTTTCCAATAATAATGCCGCAACGGCCACAGTGAGCGCCAATGCCGCTACCGGCAGTTATAGCCTCAGCAACATAGTGCTGGCGCAGTCACAGAGCATCTATTCCCAGGATTTCAGTAGTGCCAGCAGCGGTGCTGTGGGTACCGGGACCCTGCAGATACAGGTGGGCAGTGGGGCGGTAACGAATGTGGCCATCGGCTCCAGCAATAACACGCTGGATGGTATCGCGAGCGCTATCAACACGGCCAATGCCGGCGTTAACGCGGCGGTGGTCTATGATGGCACCGGCTATCGACTGACCCTTACCGGGACCGGCACCGGGGCCAGCAGCGCCTTCAGTGTCACCACCAGCGGGGCGACGGGCAGCCTGGCGAATCTCAGTTATAGTTCGGGCAGTTCGGGTATGACCCTCAGTCAGGCGGCGCAGAATGCCGGGGTAAGCATCAACGGACTGGCGGTGACCAGCGCCAGCAACACGATCTCTGGCGCCATTCCGGGGGTTTCTCTGAATTTGTTGCAGGCCAGCGGTTCCACCACGCTGCAGGTCAGCGCCAGCAATTCCGCTTTCGTCGGCGCGGTACAAAGCTTCACCACCGCCTTTAACAAGACCATGGGCACCATCAATCAGCTTACGGCTTACAATGCGCAAGCTGGTTCCGGCGGGCCGCTGCTCGGCGATGCCTCGGTGCAGGGCTTGCGCACCCAGCTATTGAACCTGATCTCGGGGCAGGGGGTCGGGGTGGCCTCCGGCAGCGCTTATAACTCTTTGGGGAGCGTCGGGCTCGGCCTGACCAGCAGCGGTACCATCAGTCTCAACACCAGTACCCTCAGCACCGCGCTCAACAGTGATTTCAACAATGTCGCCGGGCTATTCGGGCAGGTGGGCAGCACCAGCAACGCCAACGTGCAGTATGTCGGCGCCGGTAGCAGTACGCAGGCGGGCACCTACGCCCTCAACGTCAGTCAGGCGGCGACCCAGGCCACGGTGTCGGGTAGCGCGGCGGTACCAACGAGCGGTATCGCCCAGAGTGAGAGCCTGACCATCAGTTCCGGCTCCAGTTCGGTGGTGGTGTCGCTGGCCTCCGGAAGCAGCCTCGCCACTATCGTCAACACCATCAATGACACGTTGCAGCAATCCGGGGTCACCGGACTCACCGCCAGTAACCAGAATGGCTATCTGGAGATTCAGTCCAATGCCTACGGCAGCGCGCAGAGTTTCAGCGTGGTCTCCAACGTGGCGGCGGGGGCCAGCGGGACGGGCATCGGTACCAGCAGTCTGGCGGCCTCCGGGACGGATGTGGTGGGTACGGTCAATGCCGAGACCACCAGTGGCGTCGGTCAGAATCTGACGGTGACTGGCCCCGGAAACGCCTTGGGGCTGCAGTTGCAGGTGATGGGATCGACGATCGGCAATCTTGGCACGGTGACCGTGAGCCAGGGTCTCTATCAGCAGATGAACAGCTTGCTGACCCAAGCGCTCAGCAGCCAAAACGGTTTTGTGGCGGCGGCGCAGAACGGCATTGCCTCCTCCATCAATGGCCTCAGCGCGCAAATCACGACGCTGCAACAATCGGCATCGAATCAGACCGCCCTGCTGACCCAGCAGTTCGCCGCGATGCAGTCGCAGCTTTCGCAGTTGCAGTCCATTGGCCAGTATCTCAATGCCTTTTACTCCACTGGTTCGAGCTCCAGCCCTACCAGTGGTTAATTCGAGGAGAATCACATCATGAGTGTAGTGACAACGGCTATGCAGGCCTATCGACAGGTGGGCAATCAGGGCTTGTCCAGCGACCGACTGGTCCTGCTCGGCCTTGACGGTATTCTCGAATATCTGCGGCGAGCGCGGCGGGCTATTGAAGAGGGCGATCTGACGACCAAAGCGCAATCCATGGACAAGGCCTATCAGCTCGCCGCCCACCTGCTTGCCAGCATCGATTTCGAGAACGGCGGCGAAATTGCGCAAAACCTCGACAGTCTTTACCGTTTCCTGTTAAATCAGTTGGCACAAGCCAATATTTTTGATGATCTGCAGGCACTGGATGCCTGCCGTCCGGTGGTGGAGGATTTGCGCGACGCTTGGCGGGGATTGCTGGAGCGCGCCTGACGCATAGTCCTTCCCGCCTCGGGAGGAACTATGACCGAACATGCTGTAGTGCTGCAGGGCCATTTGCCTCTGGCCTTGGGTGAGTGGCCCGGCGACGCGGGCGCCTGTAGTGCGTTGATGGCCGATAACCTCGCTTTGTTGCGAGCCCTGCTGGTGATGGATGATCATCCCGCCAGTAACGATGAAGAGGGGCACGAAGGGCTGAGCAATCTGGAGACCAAGGTGGATTTGCTGCTGCTCCTGGTTAGTGCGGGCATCAAGGGGCTGGGGCCGACGCCGCCCAGTTACGCGTGCATTCTGGGTTCCGCCGATCTGTATTGGGACTGTTCCGATCCCGCCATTTTCCCTGCTGCACATAGCAAAACCTGCATCGCCCTGTTTTTAAGGCCGCGCATCGCGATGCCTTTGCTTTTGCCAGGTACGATGCAGCCCATATCCGCGCCCGCAGGCACTAGTGATGCCCATTCCCGCTGCCATCTGCACTTTCATTTGGATAGCCGTGTGCAGGAATCACTGGATCGACTAATATTCCGTCATCATCGGCGTGCCGTGGCGCGCGATAAAGATCAGCACCACCCAACGAATGAGTGATCGACCTGTTTATGTGCGCTGAAACAATCGAAAAAACCGTATCCGCTCCAGAAAGGCGAAATCTGTCGAGACCAGACTGTGGGTTGATAGGCAGCAGTCCTGCTCTGCAACGCATGACGGCGATGTTGGGGAAGGTGGCCCCGACCGAGAGTACGGTACTGATTCTCGGCGAATCAGGCACCGGCAAAGAGGTGCTTGCGCAGTGCCTGCACCGTCATTCTTCGCGTCGGGACGGGCCTTTTGTGGCCATCAACTGTGGTGCAATCCCTGAGGCGCTCATGGAAAGTGAGCTTTTCGGCCATGAAAAGGGAGCTTTTACGGGAGCATTGGTGACCCGTAAGGGCCGCTTTGAACTGGCCCAGGGCGGCACCATTTTCCTGGATGAAATTGCCGAGATGAGCCCGCAGATGCAGGTAAAATTGCTGCGTGTTCTGCAAGAGCGACATTTTGAGCGGGTAGGGGGCTCACGCAGTTTTCAGGCTGATGTACGGGTGCTGGCAGCAACCCATCGCAATCTGGAAGAGCGTATTCGCGATGGTGCTTTCCGCGAGGACCTCTATTATCGCCTCAATATTTTTCCCGTGGAAGTGCCACCATTGCGTGATCGCGGCGGTGATGTTCACCTCCTGTTCCGGCATTTTCTGCAGTGCCTGGAAGAAGAGGGCCATGGGCCTGTAGTATTGTCGGAGGCTGGCCTTGCCGCGCTGGATGCTTATCCATGGCCGGGCAATGTCCGCGAATTACAGAATCTTGCGGAGCGCCTGGCTATCCTGCATGGTGGTGAGCGGATTGAGGTTACCGACTTACCCGCGCGCTTTCGTGCCTGTGTTGAGGATATCGCGCAGGATGAGCGGCAAAGTCTTGCCGCCATCTGGTCAGAGCCGATGGCCACCTTGCCCGACGAGCCTTTTGATCTCAAACAGCATCTGGAGGATATCGAAAAGGATTTGCTACTCCAGGCCATGACCGCCTGTGATCAGGTGGTGGCACGTGCCGCCCAGCGGCTGGGGTTGCGTCGCACCACGCTGGTCGAGAAGCTCAAAAAATATTCCCTGGCCAGCCTGCGGAAGTGCAGCAACTGATGGTACCGGGCGAGCAGACTGGCCCGGATGCCGCCAGTTTGATGGAGGCTTTTTCGCTCTTTAATCAGGCTTCCAAAGAACTCACTGAAGCTTATGGTGCCCTCCAGCAGGAGGTGGAGCGGCTCAGCGCGGAGCTGGCCGACGCGAATACCCGTCTCCGCGAGGAATTGGCAGCAAAGGAACGGATGCGTGAACGCCTGGCCATGCTTTTGGAGATGCTGCCGGGGGCGGTACTGGTAGTAGACCATGTGTCCGTCATTATGGAGATGAATCTCGAGGCACGGCGTATTCTGGGCGCGGATCTGCGAGGTGCGGATTGGCGGGGGGTGCAGGCCCTGCACTCACAATCAGGGCCCCATGAATGGGTTCTGCAAGGTGCAACCGGCGCAGCGGGTCTGCGCGTGACGGTAGCGGTTAATGCCTTACCGGGGGAAGGGGGGCAGATCATTCTCTTGCAGGATGTAACTTCAGCAAGGGTCCTGGAAGAGGCGGCCCAGCGTCGTGAGCGTCTGGCGGCCATGGGCGAGACCATGGCCGGACTGGCCCATCAACTCCGTACACCGCTCTCCACAACACTCCTTTCGGTTTCGCAGATGACCTATGGGCGCGGTGAAGAGCGATTTCACAGGCAGCAACAGCGCGCCCTGGAGCGTCTGCAGCACTTGGAAGCGACCATCGACGCCATGTTGCGTTTTTTGCGCGGCGCCGAACAAGATCACGGTGTGGTGGCAGTGGCGGAAATTCTGGCGGGTCTGGAGCTAGAGTTTGATCTGCTCTTCCGTCAAAAAAATGTCGGTTTAAAAATACCGCAGGTGCCGCCTGACTGGTTTTTGACGGGAAGCCGGGTTGCCTGGGTAAGCGTGCTGGCGAACCTGTTGCATAACGCCTTGTTCTACAGCCCCCCTGCAAGCGCCGTGTTGCTCAGTGTGCACAGCAGCGGGGAGGGTGATCTGATCCTGACCATTAGCGATTCGGGACCGGGTATTGCAGAGAGTGATCGGCAAAAAGTATTTATGCCCTTTTATACCAGCCGTCGTGATGGCACCGGCCTGGGTCTGGCCATCACCCGTAATTTTGTGGCGTCCATGGGTGGAACGGTGGAAATTGAGGCGGCGGCCAATGGCGGAGCGTGTTTTGTTGTGCGACTCCCACTCTGGCAACCACCGCAGCCGCTGTCTAGTGGGGCGATAATGCAGGAGAAGCTGTAATGGGGTGTTACCAAGCGCGGATTTTACTGGTAGAAGATGACGATCACCTTGCCGAAGCTTTGCAAGAGGGGTTGGAGGATCATGATTATCGGGTGCAGCGTGCCGAAGATGGTGCGGCGGCATTGGTGGCGCTGGGTGCGGCCGCCTTTGATTTGATTCTGAGTGACGTGCAGATGCGGCCCATGGATGGTTATGCCATGCTCAGATCTTTGCGTGGGCGTCATGAAAGTCCGCCGGTACTTATGATGACGGCCTGGGGAACCATCGCGGAGGCTGTTCAGGCCCTGCAGAACGGCGCCGTGGATTACCTCGTTAAACCTTTTGCGATGGACGTTTTGCTGGACAAAATCCGCCAGCAGGTCCGTCGGCCGATCGGTCGCGGAAACAGTGGCCCTGTCGCAGAATCCGCGGCTATGCAGGTAACGCTGGAAATGGCGCGGCGGGTGGCCGCGACGGATGCGACTGTTCTGCTGACCGGCGAAAGTGGGGTCGGTAAGGAAGTGCTTGCCCGTTATGTCTATCAGCAAAGTAAGCGCAAAAGCGGACCCTTCGTCGCGGTAAACTGTGCTGCCATTCCCGATACCTTACTGGAGGCCACTCTGTTTGGCCATGAAAAAGGTGCATTTACCGGTGCCAGTCAGGCCAGTGCCGGGAAGTTTGAGCAGGCTCAGGGCGGCACGCTGCTGTTGGATGAAGTGACGGAGATGCCTCTTGCGCTGCAGGCCAAACTGTTGCGGGTCCTGCAAGAACGGGAGCTGGAGCGGGTCGGAGGCAAGCAGACCATTACCCTGGATATTCGGGTGATCGCGACCAGTAACCGCGATCTCAAGGCGATGGTGGCAGAGGGACATTTTCGGGAGGATCTCTATTATCGCTTGCAGGTTTTCCCCATCCTGGTTCCACCCTTACGGGAGCGGCAGGCAGATATTGCGCCTTTGGCGGAACATCTGCTGGCGCAGCATTGTCAGCAGATGGGCTTGTCAGTAAAGCGGCTTGATCCCATCGCTCAGCAGGCGCTGCAGGTTTATTCATGGCCGGGCAATGTCCGCGAGTTGGAGAACGCCCTGCAGCGCGCGGCTATTCTGGCATTGGATGAAGAAATTCAGGTCGCTGAACTCGGTATTGGCGCAGCAGTGCCTGCTCTTCCCGCTGCGGAGCCGGAACTGTTCTGCTCCACAGAGAGGTCTGAAATGCCGGCTGCGGATGGTCTCATGCTGGATGATCTGCGTGCGCACCATGAACGGGAAGCCATCGCCCAGGCACTCAGTCAAAGTCAGGGTTCGCGAACGCTGGCGGCGCAGCGCCTGGGGATCAGTCCGCGTACCCTGCGCCACAAATTGCAGCGCTTTCGCGAAGCCGGTCTGGAGCTGGGTTAATGATGGCGCGTATTTTGCTTGTCAAAACGCGACAATGGATAGAGCAGGTGCAGCCATGAGCAGTGTAGATTCGCTGGATTCCCTTTTGACGCAATTGCGGGTCCTTGCCGATCAGGCGCAGGGAATGAAGGTTTCGGCTCCGTCCACCGGCAGTGAGGGTGATTTTGCTAGTACTCTGAAAGGAATGGTGAACTCGGTGAATGACTTGCAGGCCAAATCCAGTGCGTTGCAATCGCAATTTTCCAGCGGGGATAAGTCGACGAGCCTCAGTCAGGTGATGGTGGCCTCGCAAAAAGCCGGCCTTTCTTTCCAGACGATGCTTCAGGTGCGCAATAAACTGGTATCTGCATATCAAGACATCATGAATATTCAAGCCTGATCAGGTGCGATTGACAGCGACCAAGGACTGACGCATGGCCACTGAAGCGGCAAGACCCACTACCCTCTCCGGGGGTGCTGCGGAAGCTCAGCGGCGCTGGCAGGAAATGACGCCTAATCGCCGTTTTACGGTGTTGGCGATCCTCGCTGCGGTGTTGGCTGTGTTGATTGTGGCCTTTATCTGGGATGGTAAGCCACCGTATAAAGTCCTCTATACCAATCTCTCTAACCGGGATGGCGGTCAAGTTATTGCCGAGCTGCAAAAACTCAATATTCCCTACCAGATCAGCGATGGTGGTGCGGTTATTTCGGTGCCTGGCAGTGCTGTTTATGGAACCCGGATGAAGCTCGCCGCAGCAGGGCTGCCCAAGGGGGCGAGTGTTGGTTTCGCGTTGCTGGACCACGAACCCATGGGTACCAGCGAATTTGTTGAGCACATCAATTATCAGCGGGCGCTGGAAGGCTCTCTGGAGCGGACAATAGCCTCCCTCTCGGCAGTGGAAAGCGCTAAGGTGCATCTGGCGATCCCTAAGCCCTCCGTGTTTCTCAGTGAGCAGGAGAGTCCTACGGCATCAGTGATGCTGGAGCTTTATCCAGGGCGGGTACTAAGCGCCGCGCAAGTGGCAGGGGTCGTGCATCTGGTATCGGCCAGCGTACCCGGTCTGCTGGATAAGAATGTCACCGTGGTTGACCAGCACGGTGACTTGCTGAGTTCTCACACGAATGCCGACGCTGGTTTGCAGCCTTCGCAACTGGCCTATCAGCGTGAGGTTGATGATCAATATGAAAAGCGTATCCAGGAAATCCTGACACCTATCGTGGGGCACAATGGGGTGCGGGTGGCGGTTTCTGCGGACATTGATTTCGCCAAGAGTGAGAGTAGTTCAGTCAGCTATGGCAAGGGACAAATCCTCAGTCAGCAGACACATGTCACCAGTGGCACGGGTGGTTCTGGACCCTACGGCGTACCGGGCGCGTTGTCCAATCAACCCCCGGGGATGGCTATTGCACCGCTGGTGGCCTCGGTAGCCTCAGCGATGTCGCCTGCCGCGCTGGTTGCCATCGCGCCCACTCTCAAAATGCTGGCGCCGACCGAAAGTAGCGCTGATAACACGACAAACTATGATGTTGATAAAACCATCGTCCATACGGTGCAACCGGTGGGCAATGTCAAACACCTGTCAGTGGCGGTTCTGGTGGATGACCAGGTGACCGTGAGTAGCTTGGGCGCTGTCCATGCTAAACCCCTGACTGTCGCCCAACTGGCGCAGGTGCAGCAGTTGGTGGAAGACGCTATTGGGTACAGCGCTAAACGCGGTGATACGGTGAAAGTGGTTAACATGCCCTTTACTACGCAGTCAGCGGCAACCGCACTGCCCTGGTGGCAGCAATCCTGGTTCCTCGCCCTGATGAACAGTGGGTTACGTTACCTGGTACTGTTGTTTGTCGTTCTATTGCTCTACACAGGGGTGGTGCGACCCTTGCTGCGCCGCCGCATCCGGCAAGAGCCGGTAATGGATGCGGCGGGCGGCCGAGACGACGAAACGCCCCCCCGGGGGGCACAAGGCACGGCAAGTGCAGGGGCCGGCATGCCACGGGTAAGTCCTCCCGCTGGGGTCAGCCATGAAACGGTGACATTGCCGACCAACCCGCTGGAAACTGATCTTTACGTGGCGCGGCAACTGGTCATGCAAGATCCGGCGCGTGCCGCGCAGGTGGTGAAGGAGTGGTTGGCCAATGACCGCGAATCGGGATCTTAACGGTATTGACCGTAGCGCGATTCTCCTCCTGAGTCTGGGGGAGGACGAGGCGGCAGAGGTGATGCGCCATCTGGGGCCTCGTGAAGTACAGAAACTGGGTGCAGCTATGGCGCGCATGTCCCATGTTTCCACCGATCAGGCGCAGACAGTATTGGCGGATTTTCGCCTGCGTCTGGAGCGGCAGACCTCCCTGGGGGTGGGCAGCGATCAGTATATCCGCAGCATGCTGACCAAGGCTCTGGGTGCCGATAAGGCGGGCACCCTCATAGATCGTATTCTCCATGGTGGTGACGCCAATGGTTTGGAGAATCTTAAATGGATGGATGCCCGATCCATTGCTGATCTGATCAAGCTCGAACATCCCCAGGTGCTGGCGATGATTTTGGCGTACATGGAGCCGGAGCAGGCCGGCGAAGTGATTCATTATCTGCCGGAGCGGCTGGTCGGTGAGGCGATGATGCGCCTGGCGAGTCTGGAGACCGTGCAACCCGCCGCGATCCGCGAGCTCAATGAAATTCTGGAAGAGCAGTTGTCGGGAGAATCCCAGAGCTTGCAGGTGGCCAGCCTGGGTGGTCTGAAAGCGGCGGCGGATGTGCTTAATCGGCTGGAAACCAGTCTCTCTACGAGTATCCTTGACAAAATGCGGGAAAATGACGGCGAGTTGGCGGAAAAGGTCCAGGAAAAGATGTTTGTCTTTGACGATCTCATCAAGCTGGATGATCGCAGTCTGCAAGTATTGCTGCGGGAAATTCCGTCCGAAGGTTTCGTCGCTGCCCTCAAAGGTGCTAGTCCGGCGCTGCGTGAAAAATTCTTCGCCAACATGTCCAAACGTGCTGCAGAGATGATGCGGGATGACTTGGAGGCGAAGGGGCCGGTACGGGTGAGTGAGGTGGAGACTGCGCAAAAGGCAATTTTGCAGATTGCCACGCGCCTGGATGCGGCAGGACAGATCAGTCTGGGTGCCGGTAATAGCGAGGCTATGCTGTGAGAGCTGGGGAAGACGCATGAAATTGTCACAGGAAGTGATTTCCCGCGATGCGATTGTCAATCTGCAGCGCTGGCAGTTGCCGGATATGACGGTTGTCGCAGCGCAGGCGCTGGTACCAGCAGAAGAAGTCATTTCTGCGCAACGAGTGGCCTTACCCACCGCTGAGCAACTGCAGGCGATCTATGCACAGGCTGAACAGGAAGGTCAGCAAGAGGGGCGGCAGGCCGGATATGCAGCGGGTTATGCCGCGGGCGCGGCGGCAGCGCTTGCCGAACGTCAAGCACTACAACAGTTATTGGAGCACTTTAACGCGCCACTGGATGTACTGGATATCCGTGTCGAACAGTCCTTGCTGGCCCTGGCGCTGGAGATCGCCCGACAGGTGATCCGCCACGAACTGCGGAGCCAGCCGGAATTGTTGTTGCCCTTGTTGCGTGAGGCACTGCGGGTCGTGCCGGTATGGAGTGCGCAGCCGAGCATCCGCATGCATCCCGATGATCTGGCCATGGTAGAACGCCTGATGCCGGAACTGAGGGAGCATGGTGTAGTGTTGAGGGGCGATACGGACCTGGAACGCGGTGGCGTATTGCTAACGGCCCATCTGGACGGCGACACCGCGCGTCCTGATCGTCGTTGGCAGGGGCGCGACATGGATCATGCCGCGACGCAGTTGGATTTGCGTTTAGAGACTCGCTGGCGGGAAACCCTGGATCAGCTGTTCGGTGAGTTGGTGACATGACGCTGGCCTTTGCCGATCGCCAGGGCGCTTGGGGCGACTACCTCCGGGATATGCACATGCGCCTGCCGCAGCAGCCGTTATCTCTATTACCCAGCGGACGTCTGGTGCGGATGGTGGGGCTGGTGCTGGAGGCTGAAGGGTTTGATGCCAGCATTGGTACCCGCTGCCGTGTGGATGCCGCCCAGCAGCGGGGTATTGATGCCGAAGTGGTAGGTTTTCAGGATGGACGCCTGCAGTTAATGGCTGCAGGCGACTTGCACGGAGTGGCCCCGGGCGCCAGAGTGCAACCGTTGTCGGGAGAAGCTCAGGCGGGGGTGAGCCCGTATATGCTGGGCCGGATCATTGACGGACAAGGCCATGTGCTGGATGGCGGTGGCCCCATTCTGGGTCAGACACGGGTACCCTTATTGGGAACGGCTATCAACCCGATGCAGCGTGCCCCGGTCCGGATGCCCCTGGATGTGGGGGTGCGCAGCATCAACGCCTTGTTCGCCATCGGCCGAGGCGCACGAATGGGGCTATTTGCCGGCAGTGGCGTTGGCAAAAGCGTGCTGCTGGGGATGATGGCGCGCAATACCAATGCCGACATCATCGTGGTTGGGTTGATTGGTGAGCGTGGCCGTGAGGTGAAGGAGTTCATTGAGGATATTCTCGGTGAGGCAGGTCTGCGCCGGGCCGTGGTGGTGGCGGCTCCCGCTGACGTCCCCGCGTTGACCCGCATCCGGGGTGCCCATCTGGCGACCGCTATTGCCGAATACTATCGCAGTCAGGGCCAGCATGTGTTGTTGCTCATGGATTCATTGACCCGTTATGCTATGGCACAGCGGGAAATTGCTCTGGCTGTAGGTGAACCGCCAGCCGTGCGTGGCTATCCACCCTCGGTGTTTGCGCGTTTGCCGGCTTTGGTGGAGCGTGCCGGCAATGGTCCGGACGGTGGCGGTAGTATTACAGCATTTTACACCGTGCTCATGGAGGGCGATGATCAGCAAGACCCTATTGCCGATAGCGCACGGGCGGTGCTCGACGGACATCTGGTTTTATCTCGCAGCCTCGCTGAACAGGGGCAGTATCCTGCGATTGATCTGGAAGCCTCTATCAGCCGGGTGATGCCGAATATTGTGCCGCCACTGCAGTTGAGTCGCTTGCACTTGCTCAAACGCCTCTACAGTCGCTATCGCGACCAGCAGGATCTTATTGCGGTTGGTGCCTATACGCCAGGCATGGAACCGATGCTCGACCAGGCCATACGCGCTTATCCGGGGATAGTGGCTTTCCTGCGTCAGGATCAGCGGGAGTCCGTTTCCCTTGGAGCCAGTCAGGAACAACTCGCAGAGGTCATGTCCCCCTATATGGACGAAGCTTTCGGCAGTACCCCGGATTAAAAATATGAGCCGCCAAGACACGCTCCTCTACCTCCGTGAAGATGCAGATAAACGGCAAAAAGAGCTGGCCCTGACGCTGGGCAGGCAGCGCGCGCTGCTTCGTGAAGTGCAGAATAAGCTTCAGTTGCTGGAAAATTATCTGGCACAGTATCGAGAGCAGGCCGCTGCTGCCGAGTGCGTCGGTATTCTCAGCACACAGGCTATGGAGATGCGTAATTTTATCGCGCAACTCGAACAGGTGCTCAGGCTGCAACGGGAGAACCTTCAGCACCAAGAGCGGCAGGTAAACTGTCTGCAAAGGGAATGGGTGGCTGCTCGGGGACGGGAGAAAGGCTTGGCAACGCTTGCTCAGCGTCTGGAAATGGAGCAGCGCCAACTGGAATTGCGGAAAATACAAAAAGAGCTGGATGATTGGGCGACGCGATCACCCGTGTTGCGCATGTTTCGTTAGCAGTGGCTTAAATTTTTGGTATGTTTTTTGCTGAGAATAGTGCAGAGCTCCCTCTGAGGAAGTACCGGCATGGCCGCAGAAATCATGAGTGCATCGGTTACTTCCCTTACGCCCAGCGCTACGGTCGGTGTATCGACTGGCGGGCAGAATATCCAGAACAAAGGAGAACCCCTTGGTTTTGCTCAAGTGATGGCCGGTCAGCAGACCGTGCAGGCAGCTGCCTCCGCCACTGGTTCCACTCGCGCGCCGGCGAAGCCCCAGGGGAAAGAGCCCGATTCGGCGACAAAAAAGCCGTCTGATACGTCTCTTCATAAAGATCAGCTTGCAGCAAAGGATGGCAATACCTTGCCGCCCCTCCTGCCCGTCGGGATACAACCTGTTGCGCTAGAGCCACTAAGTACTACTGTTGTGAAAGCGGGTAAACCGGACGTGGTCAACATGCAAAAAGATAAAAAGGCGGGCACGGATATGGCGAACAATGCTGTTCCGCTATTCCCTGTGAGTACGACCGACGCTGCAGAACCGCTGACTATAGGAACTGCCGTAGCGCAAGGGTCCGGCATTACGCCCCCAAGTATTCTGGCGGCTAATGCATCAAAAACAACTGACGCCCGTAATTCAAAGAGCAACATAATACCGCAAGCGCCACTGAATACGTTGCCGACGCTGGTGGGTAACAGCGCAGATGCCCATGCGCCGCAGCACCCCTTGCTGGTGCAGGCGGCAGAAGCCATCGCAGTTCAAAATAATGCAACAAGTGCATGGATGACATCGCTCACCAAAAGCCCTGATTTGAACAGCGTCGGCCAACCCGGCGCTGCCCTGCCCAATATGACCGTTTTAGGCGGGGTGACTCCAACTGCGGCACCCATCCCTGCAGTGGCCGTGGTCGCGCCGCCTGTGGGCAGCAATCCGCAATGGGGACAGGCGCTGGGACAGCAGGTCCAGTTTTTGCTGGGGCAGGACGTGCAGCAAGCTACATTGCATCTTAACCCGCCACATCTGGGACCCCTGGAAGTGCATCTGGATATTCAGCAGAATGGTCAGACCAATGCCTTTTTCAGTTCGGCGCACCCGGAGGTGCTGGAGGCTATCTCCACAGCCATCCCGCAACTACAGGCGAGTTTTGCTGCAGCGGGTATGAGCCTGACGCAGACCAGCGTGAGTGCCGATAGTGGAGGACGGCCTTTTGCCCGAGGCAAATCCACGATATCTCCCCGTATTGCAGCGCTGGATGAGGCGGGAGCGCATAATGTGTTGCCCGTGGCGGTACGGATGCAGTTGGGGTTGGTGAATACCTTTGCATGATTCTTGCAAAGCAGTGCCGCTAACGATACGGTGACCCCATGGCCCAGGATATTCTTTCTCAGGATGAAGTGGATGCCCTTTTCAAGGGGTTGGCAGGTGGCGACGTTGTTACGGAGCCGGAACCAGAGCCCGGGGGAGTGAGGGCTTATGACCTCGCCAATCAGGATCGTATTGTGCGCGGACGCATGCCCACCCTGGAGGTGGTCAACGAACGCTTTGCCCGTTTGTGGCGGGTCAGTCTCTTCAACTTTTTGCGGCGCACGGCAGAAATATCGGTTGGTCCGGTACGACTGATCAAGTACAGCGAGTTCATCCGTAATCTGGTCGTGCCCAGCAATATCAATATGGTGCAAATTAAGCCGCTGCGCGGGACCGCCTTGTTCGTCTTTGATCCCCGCCTGATTTTCGCGGTGGTAGATAATTATTTCGGAGGTGACGGACGCTTCCATTCGCGCATTGAGGGCCGCGAGTTCACTCCGCTGGAACAGCGTATCATCAAACGGCTGCTGGATCTGGCGTTCAAGGATTTTAAGGCAGCCTGGGCGCCGGTGGCTTCACTGAACCCGGAGTTGACACGTTCCGAAGTCAATCCACAGTTTGTCAGCATTGCGACGCCGACGGAAGTGGTGATCACCTCTACTTTCACCGTGGAGCTGGAATCCGGAAGTGGCACCTTTCACATCTGCCTTCCTTATGGCATGGTCGAGCCGGTGCGTGATCAGCTTACGGCCGGGACGATGGCGGACCGTTCCGAGGTAGACCGCCGCTGGGTCCAGTCGCTGCAGGACGAAATGCAGGAGGCCAAACTGGAGATAGAGGCGCAGTTTGTGCAGATGCACCTGACGCTGCGGCAGTTGCTGGCGTTGCGCGATGGCGATGTGATTCCCATCGAGATGCCGGAAAAGGTGATCACGCAAATAGATGGTATCCCTGTGTTTTCAGGCTGTTATGGGATGTCTAACGGCAAATATGCCGTTCAGGTGATAGAGCATCTCTGTCCCGAAATCGAAGCAGGACAAGCCGCGATGGCGGCATTGGAGAGTTGAACCATGGCGGAAGAACAAAAACCAGCAGACGCAGAACCTGCGGTGGATAATAGCGCAGCCGATGATATTATGGCGGACTGGGCAGCAGCCATGGCGGAGCAGGACGAAGCCAGCAGCGCTCCTGATCCTGTGGCGGATGACCGGCCAGCGCCCAGCGAAACATCAGCTAAGGCCATGCCTGCGCCGATTCCTGAGTTGCACGCTGCTACTGCAGCCAGCCAGGGCACCCAGACGCAGAATCTGGACATGATTCTCGATATCCCAGTAACGCTCTCGGTAGAACTGGGACGTACCAAAATTCAGATTCGCAATCTCTTGCAGTTGGCACAAGGCTCGGTGGTCGAACTGGAGCGCCTCGCCGG
>JAKAVW010000387.1 GCA_021827445.1 Pseudomonadota bacterium | reverse complement strand
GCAACACGTCTACTTCATAGCACGCAGGGCATCAGCAAGACAGAAGTGTCGGGCTTCTACGCGCTGGCAGGCTTCTTCGAGGGTCTGTCGATCCAGCTCGGCTCCTTTCATGAGTGCCCAGGCCGTGGCTTCGGCCTTGGTATCAAAGGTGGCTGACAGATACGGGTAGCCCAGTTTGCGGATCGGCACCCGCCAATACTCGCCACGGCGATTGATGGTCGCCATTCACCCGTCTTGTTCTGATGGATTTCAGACAAGGAAATAGGGGCTGTGCCAAACTCAAGCGCAGACACATCCGACGGTTACAGGGGTTTTGCTACGACACGAGGATTTTTTGTCCACCGAGCCAGAAGGGTTTTACTGTGCCACCCATCTGTGCCAATGGTTTTTTCCGCAAGGTTTATGTGTGTAACTTATTGATTTGTATGGTGGCGCTTCAGGGACTCGAACCCCGGACACGCGGATTATGATTCCGCTGCTCTAACCAGCTGAGCTAAAGCGCCCCGCGAGACGCAGATTAAAACGTTTACAGACGTTTCTGTCAAGTTGCATGTGACCGAAATGGCGCAACCTTCCCTGGCATGTCGAGGGCGAAGAATCCAACGCCTGGGCTCTACAAATCGTTATCTACAAAAAGTGGGAAGTTATAATAGACTTCGGGCTTCATGCTTCCACTATGCCGCGGTCCCCGACATAGTGTGCCGGGACGGAAAAAAGAAAAGAGCACGCTATAGCCGTACACAATTTCTCGGTACGCCCCCCACCGAGAAATCAGCGATTGTCGAGTTTTTATTTCCGGCTGGGATTAGGGTCCTCGGCTTTTAACTGTTGTGCCAGAGCCTGCAGTTTTTGCAGGGCAGGCATTTCCGGTTGCTGAACCGTCTGCATAGTTGCTTGTGGCAATACGATCGGGCAGTCCGCTGCGATCCAGCGCCCACGCTGGGTAAAATGCTCGTCCAATACCGGTGTTGCTGAAAATTTCAGGTCGCCGGAACCGGTCATGGTGGCGCGATGCAGCCTGCTGCGATCGTCACTGAAGATCATTTTGATGTCCTGGGTTACGGTCCCATTAGGTATGGTTTGTAAACTGTGAATAAGCACCGTTGTATGATTGGCCGAGTTCGTGACCGTATTTTCGGTTTCCGTGAATTTGGTTTTGCCGACATTCGGGATAAATGCTTGCGCGCTGCCGGTACGAGCATTCCAGCAGGCTTCCTGGGTGAGTGTAGCGTGCTGCTGCATGGGGCCGTGAATATCCGAGACAATTCGCCAAAGACCAGGAGCGATCATCAGTGCAGAGCCTTTAGCGGCAACAGCTACCCCCGCAGGCAGGATACATAATCCGACGAGTGATAGTGCCCAAAGCGCCGCTGTACCCATCCCCACCCCTCTGTCAAATTATTTGACCGTGAGTATCAAGGGGAAATATTTTCCCGTCAATATGTTCCAATGCGATCCAGAAGTCGGGTGCGAGTCAGCGCAGCAACCGGCGACTGAGCAGACGCCACCCAAGCACATAGGCCACCAGGGTGTACAGCAGCAGCACGCCCGTGTGGTACAGCACCTCATGGGGCAGATGCCCGGTCAGCAGCGGCCGCAGCAGGGCCACCGCATGGGTCAGCGGCAGCACCTCTGCGATGTCCTGAGCGAAGGGCGGCAGCGATTGGAGGGGGTAGAAAACGCCGCAGAAGAGAAACATCGGCGTCACCGCCAGAGTGAAATAATACATGAAAAAATCATAACTGCGTGCCAGTGCCGTGATGACCAGCGCCACCCCGCCGAAGCTCAGCCCCGCGAGCAAAATGACCGGCAGCGTCAGGATCACCCAGGGGCCCTGTATGGCGTCAAAAAGACTGGCGACGATGATGATGGCCACGGCACTGATCAGCCCTTTGACGGCGCACCAGGCCACCTCACCGGCGAGGATGTCGCTGACCCGCAAGGGGGTAGCCAGCATCGCTGCGTAGGTGTGCTGGGCGCTCATCCGGGTAAAGGCCGAGTACAGACCCTCGAAGCTGGCGGTGTTCATCACGCTGCTGGCGACGATGCCCGAGGCGATGAAGGTGATATAGGGCATTCCGTCCATCTGCCCGACGAAGTGCCCCAGGCCGTAACCCAGCGCCAGCAGATAAAGGAGCGGGTCACCGAAGTTGCCGAGCAGGCTCGGCACCAGCAACTTGCGCCAGACACCGAAGTTGCGCTGCAGTACGGCCAGCGCCCCGGCCCCCGGCAAGGCGTCACGTATCGGCATTATTCGGTTTCCTCCCGCAGATCGCGTCCCGTCAGGCGCAGGAACACATCCTCCAGGCTGGCGGGACGCTGTATCCAGCGATAGGCCGGATCATCGCCAAAGTGCGTCAGCAGCGGGGTCAGATTCGTCCCGTAGCAAATCAGGGTGTCGCCCACGCGCTCACTGAAGCTCACCCACTGGCGATGCAGATCCTGCGGGTCCGGCAGATCACCATCCACCCGGCGCAATTCGACGACACCCCCGGGGATATGGGTGGCGATCAAGCCACGTGGACTGTCTTCCGCCAGAATCCGGCCATGATCGATGATCCCGACCCGATCCGCCAGACGTTCCGCTTCGTCCATATAATGCGTGGTCAGCAACAGGGTGGTGCCCTGTCGCCGCAATTCGCGCAGACGCTGCCAGATGAGATGACGGGCCTGAGGGTCGAGTCCCGTGGTGGGCTCGTCCAGCAGCAACAACTTGGGGGCGTTGATCAGAGCGCGGGCGATGGTCAGGCGGCGCTGCATACCACCGGACAGGGCATGAATCGGCTGAGTGGCGTAGCCGCTGAGGGCCATGAACTCCAGTAACTCGGCGCTGCGCTGGCGGATCAGCGCTTTCGGCAGGCCGAAGTAGCGGCCGTAGGTCCAGAGGTTTTCCTGTACGGTAAAATCGGGGTCCAGGTTATCCGTCTGGGGCACCACCCCCATAGATGG
>JAKAVW010000386.1 GCA_021827445.1 Pseudomonadota bacterium | reverse complement strand
CCCACCATCTCGCTGCTATTACTGTTATTTGTTTTATCCAACTGGCCTGCATGAGCAGATTGAGTCTGTGCACTATACTTGTGGACTGGCGAAGCAGTGACGCCAGATTTGTTACTGAAAGCCAAACGGAACTCCGCAACACAAGCTACGCGGCGCCTACGGGATTCACGACCAGGGAAAACCAGGTACTCATCTGGAAATCCAAGCAACTTCTCGCGAATGCTGCGCCATTGCTGGGCAATATTACCCCCTTGCCCACAGGTACCAGGCCCTGTCGCGAGAAGTGTTTCACCGGTAAACAAGCGATCGGCCCACAAATAGGTAACCGCGCAGGGCATTTGCCCTGGAGTGTGAAGCACCCGGATGGTCTCCTCACCGAAATGTACACTGTCATTATCCCGCAAACGCACGTCGACACCTTGGTATTCCGTCGATTCGTGCGCAACCACCCGCGGACCAAAGGGTCTAAGTCTGTCCAATGTATCTTCGAGAACGGGGTCAGGAAAGCGAGTTAGCAGAACATATTGCAACGCCATTTTTCGCTCTGCCAAAAATGACAGTGCCTGTGCAGCGATATCTGCCGTGGGGTCAATAATCACACCCTGTCTGGTGATGGGATCCCCCAGAACATATGAAAGCGATCTTTTCTTGGCGGCGCACTGCCTAAATAACATAGATAACCACACCTGTTTATGTTGTTGTTAACTTGCTTAAGCAAGCCTCATTCCATAATTAAATTATAATATTGTTATATTATGTGCTACTTATTGTGTGGCAATATAGATTTGATTCATTGCAGTTATTTGGTATTCTGATCAGCCTATAAATCCATTATCAAAACTCGAATCCTGTCATTTTTGGCATGGCCTTGAATACGTACCAGCCATTTTTGGCATGTGCGCAAATATTTAATGGGAACTAATTATCAACAACATAACCACATAACCTTTGTATAATTTTGCCCTCTGTAACGCTGAGCATCACCAATAAATCATATGCCATTATTACAACAAGGAGTATAGTTAGTGTTGTTGGTGACCATTTTTTTACTGAACTATTTAAGCATCGGCACTCGCACGACCTCATGCTTGGCCGTATTGTGCTGCCGTCGGTTCGATTATATGGCTTGTTGCGAAGAGTATCCCCGGGATCTGTCAAAATAGTGCCCATAAGGGTCCGCCTATTCTTACTACACTGATTTTATGGCTCTTTAACGCACCAAGATTGCAGGCCTCATGTGTACACATGGGAAAATTAAAGGGCACAAGCCGCTCATGCCCCTTCTTGATTTCGGCAAGACGGGCGATAAGGGCATTTGCTCGACGTACTGCATGGATTGCCTGCTGGCGTCCGGATCAGCGCTAAGTAGGGCCTGATGCATAGCTTGGTGAGCATGGTCCAAAAGGCCATTCTACAAACCCCAGTCCTGTATAAAACGACCGATACCACAACGAACCGTATGGTTCTGGGAAAAGACAGTTAATCCATGGCAGGAACTGTCCAGGAGCCAGAAGGGCACCGCCTTGCAGCTGCAGGCGTGCCAATGCCTCAACTTTCACTACAGCCCCAGAAAGCAGGTCGATAATCGGCTGATACATCATAACGAGCCCACCAGAGACCAGTAGCCGACGATACAAACGACATTGATCAAAGCTAATGCCTTCTTTAACCGTAGGGCGTTGTTGGCGACGCCGGGCACCTTTGATCTGGAGAGCGGCATTGGCCAGGAAACGCTGCATTATGCGTCTGAGCCCCCGCTGCGGCCAAACGAAGTGGCGCATTACCTTGCGTGGCAAAATTAGAGACGGTTTATATATCTCCGCTTTCCCAGCGGAACTGCATCTCAGCAAGTGCCCGTCCCGACCACCTGGCTGAAGCAACCCCCAGAACTGGTGGTAACTCCCAGCAAAAAACTCCACCACAAAATGCTCCTGAACGTCATGCCTCAGGAACGCGTTACCACTTATGCCTGGGATACCAAGTACGACCTCCAGAATGGTACGGATGGTATCAACCCAGGGTTGATCCGTCTGGCACACGGCTGCCAGTTTCTGCTCGGTTTCATCCATCTGCGCCTGAAAGGCATCCAGACTTTCCAGCTGCCGCTGTAGTTCCTGATGGAGGTACCTGCGAACTGAAAACGTTCGTCCACTTCGTGCAGGACATCGCTCATGATCGGCACTTCTTCTATTTGTGCAGTGCGCTGATGGTCACATTCAGGGTATCCAGTTTACCCAGAATCTCCTGTTCCAAATGAGAAAGTTCAGAACCTTGCAAGATGGCTTCCTCCCGATTGCCCGTCTGCAAAGATGAATAAATGGACTTGGCCACTTGATGTACCTGCGCATGTATTCCTTCCAGTTCACGGAAGGCGGGTATCTGGCCAAAGAGCTCCCGGCCAATGCCGTCATACCAGCGGCCGAACTTGCACTGATGACAATCGGGAACCTCCCGGTTGACTGACGCGGCATCGTGTGCGCTTACCGCAGCCAGCACATTCCGCACAAATAGTTGATGATCATTTTTAGCGGCGTCGATGGTCATAAGCGCAGCAAGGGTATTAAGGGATTCGACCCGGCTACCGAGCAATACAGTGACCGATTCGGCACCACGTGCTTTTTGCTCTGCAGACTGACTGGATAATTCAATAGTTTTTGCCGATACGTCAATGGCGATAATATTACCCTGCACCTCCTCTGTCGCCTCCTGGACCCGCTTGGAAAGATTACGCACTTCATCGGCTACTACCGCGAAGCCGCGGCCATGTTCACCCGCCCGGGCAGCCTCAATAGCCGCATTAAGGGCGAGAAGGTTGGTCTGGTACGCGATCTCCCGGATCGTTTGAGCGATACGACCGATAGCACTGACCTCCGCGATAAGCCCCTGGGACGCGTTTCGATTCTCGGCAATGGACTGAGTCAATCCATTGAGCGTACCACCCACCTCTTTCATGGCCCCGATGGTTTCTGCGGCTGTACTGG
>JAKAVW010000029.1 GCA_021827445.1 Pseudomonadota bacterium | reverse complement strand
ATCCAGAAATACCTTCTGGTAATCATTCCAGAATTGTCCCCAGTCCGGGGGTTGGGCAGCCATAGTTACCGGGCTTGCCCATAGGAGCAATAGTGAAAGTGTGTACCGCCAAAGCCGACCCCAACTACCCTTGCTCATGGCTGGTTCCGCCACAGGTTCTCCACTAGTCTTGCCGACGTTAATGCTGGCAGCTCCCTACCGCGGAAGATGTAGCGGATAGCCACCCCGACTTCGGTTTGGGTGAAGGCTGGGCTAGCCATATAGCTCGCTCCGCCATCCAAAACCCAGTGTGTTGCGATACGCTGGCTGAGCAATAGTTCTAGGGAGCCTGATAAACTACCAGTGTCCGCCGAAGCATAGCTACCCGTTGTAAAAGAAGGCGATGCGAGTTCCTGCTGCAGAGCAGCCGTCAATTGCTGGCTACCAATAAGTGGAGCCGCAGCGGTTCGCGCCCACTGATAGCCTAGCGAGGCTGCCAAAGAAACACGACCCCGACTCCCCCACCAGTGGCTCACCACCAAGGCCATCTGGGGTTGCACGAGCCATTGTGGGCTGTAATAGTCGCCATAACCTGGGCTCGTAAAGTTCTCGTCGTGGGCGTACCCCTCTCCATAAAGGGCTGGACCCACGGCAGCCCACCAACTTCCTTGATGAACGATGGGTTTCATTGCCGAGATGTAACTCGTCCAACCAACGTTGTTGCGCAGGTTTTGGCCCGTCATAACATTGAAGTGCAGGCTCGCATCGTAGTCCCACGACGGAGCCTTGGAGCCTGCCCGATAGTAACTCAGTGCCAGTTGGTTCCGCATCACTGCTCCCCACTGATAGGGCAGGTTTACTAAAGAGCCTGACGTCGGCCCGGTAACGGTAAGCATACCCCGGACGCCGTTTTCCGCAATCCAACTCTGCCGAAGTGCATCCCGCAGCAACTCCATGGAAAAACTGGAACCTCGTTTGTCCAGATTCCAACGGTACTGCGCCAGACCTTGGAACGAAGCCCCACCAATGGAAGACGGCGATGTCCAGCCTAGACCTATCTGCCACCACGCCCGTGGTAACTTGCTATCCACCCCGACGAGAACACTTGGAAGCCGCCATCGAGAGTGACCACCGACACCGTGAACATCCAGAACATCGCCAGAGCTCAAGTTGAAGGTAGAGGGAAAAGATGCCGAGTTTCCATGGAGAAAAGAGCCGGAGACGCGGCCGAAAGCCGCTAGATCCCAGTCGATGCCCCATTGGGCCATGACTCCCGGAGCAATTTCCGTCAAATGGTTACTGTCCTGCCCGGGCCCGCCCCGCAGCATGGCCGACGCTCCGATGCCGATGTACGTGGACCGGGCAGCCGGCACCGTGATGCGCCCTGCGCTCGTCAGGCGCCAAGGGACTTCGTCGATCCCTCCGGATACTGTTGCCATCTCAGGCATCGGCAAGAGGCGGACCAGTGGACCGGAATGATCGCGCGCGAGTTCATACACCTGGCCGAGGGAATGGTTAGTATAAGCGGACAAAACCAGCCCCTTGGCATCTGCGGGATCCTTTTCCTCATTGTATAGTTCTGCGAACATCCGCTCCGCGTCCGCATTATCATGGAGGTGAAAGGCAGACCACGCCTGCATACGCTTTAGGCTACGGGAGAGGGGCGCGAGATTGGCTGACATCTGCAGGTAATGAAGGCAACTTGCGTAATCCTCATCGTTGTAAGCAGCTATGGCCTCCTGCTGATAATACCAGACAAAAAGCGCTTTAGCTTGGTTCGTATCTGGCTCCAGATGGGCAAGAGCCAAAGCGGATTCCCTCCGCTTTCCATCGCCTTCGGCGACCGCTGCCACAGTAGACCAATCCGAATCCTGCTGGGACCATTTTGCTGCCATTGCCCACCATCGGAGAGAGGCATCCGGTCTGTGGATAGCCCCGAGAATGGCCGCCAACAATCGAGCATCGGCGGGTTTACGCATGGATTTGATGGTCGCCAAGTGCTGCTCCACCGCCTGCCACGCTAGCCAATTGTCGCCAGAGGCATGCATTTTGGCGGCCGCCCCGATCAGAAATTGTGCATGCCAACGCGCCAGAAGTTCGTGCTGCGGGACATAACGACGACACGCTTCTTCATAGAGAATATTCACAACATAGGATGGAAGAAAGTCGGCGGCGCTATGCAACTCCGCCTGCGCAGCAGTATAGTCTTTCGCTTGAGCGATGCTCCGATAATAATAACGGGAGGCTTCCAGCAGATGACCGCTCTCAGCCTGAGCTTGGGCCAACAATTTCCTGTTCTCGGTAAAAGGCGCAGCAAATGCAGCAGGAAAATGATCGCGTATGGCTATGATCGAGTCCCAACGGTGTTCTCTAGCCAAAATCGGAACCTGCGCCGCCGCCTGATCGACAAGCAAAAGCTGTCGCAGCGCGGTAGGAGCCTGGTATCCGGGAAAAGAACGTTCGTCCAATCGGATCCGGAGTTCCAACTGTTCCCATGTCGCACCTTTTTGTGCGTCTTCCCAAAGCTCCTTATCCAACAACGTCTTCCGCATAACAAGTGTTGCCGATCTAGCCTCCTGAGTTTGCGTACTGCGCTTGTAGAGATTAGCAAATTTCTGGATTTCCTTATTAGCCAGGGAAAACCTATCGGCGTTGATGTTTGCCCAGATAGATTGTTCCGAAATCGCGAACAATATTTCCGGGCTTGGTTGCCAGCCATGAAAGTTCCGCTGCGTCTGAGCCATGAGGTGTTGCGCCAGGGGCAAATTCTGTTGGTTGATAGCTTTCCAAATACGCTCAACCGCGGCGGCAAGAGGCCGGCCCAGCCCTCCGCGGGGCCCACTGACATTCTGGACGACAGAATTCGAGTGTTTTGAGTTTAGCACTGCCGCATACCCGGACCGAACGAATACCATTGAGCCCAAGAGAAAGAACACGTACGGCAACACCAACCTTCGGCGTGTATGCAACATATTATACTTCCTCCTTCCAGCCCCTTCTCTTACGCCGGACAAGCCAAGCTGCAGATGTGCTACCAAGTAACAATACAATGAGAACTAGAGCGACCCACCATAGCGGTCGCACTGAGAAGAAATAAATCCAGAACGCCGGGGTGTTTCGATCTCCATATATTTCGTGTCGTCCAAGCATAGTAGAGTGGTAGCGCCCATGCCTGTCCATCCACGCTATATCGCCACTCAATCTCGACCAATTATCAACGTCAACCAACGCGCGCGCCGCATCGATAGGCGACCTTGATTTTGGTATGAGAAAGGAGATGTTCCAATACTTTCCCCCAGAACCGCCAGCACTTTCCATAAGAAACGCTTGAGCGCCACTGGCGCGCGCACTGTTCCATATCGCGCTCTTTCCGTTCGTTGGGCTTTTCCAATAGATACCATTGGATGCGGTAAAACGCATCGGTGAATCGCTTTGGACCGAGATCGGCATTTCTGAAGGGGCACCTATGAATACCCGATCACCATTGACTCCCTCATAGTGTTGGGCAGCCCTAGCTGCCGTTAAGCTACTGCGGCTCACCTGCGCCATTTTAGAAAAAAGGGTGAGTCCGGCAGATAAATACTGTGGACTGGCATTAAAATAAATGAAGGTCAAGTGATCGGCCTTGCCACTTGTCACCAATGGGAACCCCGTTCGTGCAAACAACCGCAAATCAGGCAGGAGCGCATAGGTGTGTGTCTGAGGGAGCTGAATAGAGGAACCAGGAAGCACTTTTACTCTCCCCCCTCGCACACGAAGCACAATCTCGTTGCTGCCAGCTACCAAGCTTGAGAATGGAATTTGGGTAACATAATGGCCCACCCCCAGTCCAAGCTTCCACTGGGAGATCCAGTTGCCATTGGCCAGAATCGTGACCAACGGGTGATTCTCCGGCGTCACGAAAGGAGCGACGTCGAGGTTCAGCCGCAGATGCATCTCTTTCTGACGGTCCGCGAAGAGTCCACCCGGCAACCAAAACGAGAAGCTGACGACACTGCTAGAACCGCCTGCGTCACTGAAAACATTCGTTACATTTCGGATGATAACCTGTGCCGGAGCATGGACCGACTGTGGTACCAGCCTAGCCGACGCTACCGTATCTCCGACACCGATAGGATCGGCATTCGGAAACCAATGACGATCCAGGGGGAGATCTTGACGATTCTGTGCAAAAGCTCGGGCTGCTGCCAATATCTGCGACGGGTTATCACCTGTCAGAATGAGTTGTTCTTCCCGCGTGTCCTTGCCGGAGTGGCGCAACAATAGCTCGGGGCCGTGGCGGCCAACCTTGCTCAAGTTGTGGAAAACGGACCTTTGGCCCAACATGAGAACCAAGGGAGCCACTTTCTCTTGCGATGAGAGATGCCCCTCCTCCACTTGGACCGCGACCGGCTGATGTACCCACAGTGCAACACCAGCAACGGCCGCCTGCGCCGCCTGCAGCATGGTAGAATTGACTGGGCCGCGTAAAATCAGCGGGAGAGAAATCATCGAGTCTGATTCTTGTAAAATCGCTTTCACGTCGGCGAAACTGAGGTGTGCTTGCCGCTCGATTGCCGACTGATACCGCAAGATAGATTGGTAAGCATCAATCTGCGTCCAGGCAGAGGGCCTCTGCGCTCCGACTCGGCTGGGTGGCCGAAGACGTATCGTCACAACCTGAGGCCCAGCGTGCAAGATGCCAGCAGCAAGTGCAACCGTAAACTCTCCTTGCGGGTAGTTTCGATGTTCCCGAACCGCCCCCACATCCTTCCCATTCAGCGATACGATGAGTTCCGTCCCAGTTGGCGTATTCGGTCCCGCGAAATATTGGACCGCTAGTGTGGCATCCTTGGTCTCTTCAACCGGCGGGATAACCCACTGAAAACGAAACGTTGGATGTTTACGATTGAGCACGACAAAGTGCGTACTATTACTAAGCTGTGCAACAGATATGTTTCGCGTTGCACTATCGTCGCTCCATGCAGGGACAGTGGCCCACAAGGCAAGACAGCCCAGCAGATACGCGCTGAACCGATTTCCGGGGCGAGGATGCACTATCATCTTGCAATCCGCGGGCGGCGAAAGGAACGTCCTTGCAGCGCACTGACACCTCGTCGGCTACTCCATCGTAGTTGCCACAAGAGAATTTGATCATGGCTAACACGGAGAAGATAAATGAGCCAATACCACAATCCAGAGAATGTTTTGCCCAAGAAATACGAGTAGGCCCATAAAAAACCAACCCGACGACGCCGATTCTCCAGATAAGCATCTAGTCGCTGACTGTCGCCATAAACCTGATCAACGATGACCCGTTTTTGAGCGACAGAGGTGTACTGAAAACGCAGACCCACCCTCTCCGGCCCAGCAACCGCTACGATCGCGGGGATGCACCCCGCGGATTTCCCTTCTCGATCTACGATGCGTACCGCCACAACCTGTTCAGCCAACTGTTTTAGCGTATGAGGAATTGCAAGCTGAGGGAAACCTAACCCGGATATCGAGATGTCCAGAATAGGACCACGAATAATCTGACCATTACGACACTCTAGCTCCGCATGTACATCCGAGGCCGCGGGAATGCGATAACTCTCTCGAACTTGTTTGCGCTCCAGCATGACCACCATCGTCGCGCTGATAATCACAAAGTTCAAGACCTCCCACAACATCGTGAAAGTAAGCTGCGGACGCTCCCCGGGATGGGCGAACCAGCGCCAACACCCTACCAGTAAGGACGACAAGATCACCACAAAGAACAGAAGCTGTATCTTAGCTGCTGATGACACAAAATCCCGATCCAGATGTTCGCCTTTCGGAGTCACATTAAATGGCCGTTTGCCAGGCCTCAAGAATGTGCTGAACAACATGATCGCGGCTAATGGGGTCTGCACCATTTCGTAGACGTCAGACGTCAACGGCCAACGCACCTTACCGTAAACAAAATCGGAGTAGATCCAAGTCGCCAGAAAATAAGGAGCTCCATAAATCAGATACTGATGAATGGTCGCGTTATACACCATGATGCCGAAAACCAGAAACATGGAAGGCGCCAACATATTTATGAGACGCACATAGGGGAACAACCAATATGAGAAGCTGGTAATATATGTTAGCTTCTGGGCCCACGATAGTCCGCCTACCCACAATGGGTTTTTCATCTGCAGGATCTGAATGGCCCCCTGCGCCCAGCGCACGCGCTGACTTATTAAACTTGTCACGGTTTCGGGTTGCAATCCCAGAACCTGGGATCGATTGAGGAAGACGCTATGATATCCACGTGCGTGTAACGCCATGGCGGTTTCTACGTCCTCCGTGAGAGTGTCGGTCTGAATACCGCCGACTTCAAGCAGCATG
The DNA here is from genome assembly GCA_021827445.1 of Pseudomonadota bacterium. Classification (GTDB taxonomy): domain Bacteria; phylum Pseudomonadota; class Gammaproteobacteria; order Acidithiobacillales; family Acidithiobacillaceae; genus Acidithiobacillus. The sequence goes on along the minus strand of JAKAVW010000029.1, from coordinate 10,798 downwards.
GAACGACGAATGATCGCCGCTGAACCTACGAAGAAACTTGAACCCCAGCCATCCATCCCCTGCTGGATGTATTGCTGAAAAAGCTCCGTTTCTGGTGGAGAATCGCGGAATATGTCCAGATTCTTCTCCACTGGGTCTGGGTTAATGAAACTGTGGGGCGTTTGAACTACGGCACAGCGATCATCCTTGAGGAAGAAGCCGACAGTATTCCGAAGAAAATCCTTTGTGGGGACGTGGTCGGCATCAACGATGACCAACAGATCGCCGCTAAGGGATAGTAGGACCGCATTGATGTTTCCGGCCTTAGCATGATTGTTATGAACTCGCGTATGGTACTGAGCGCCGACACTGGCGCAAAGCGCTTGTAGCTCAGCGCGTCGAGCACGGGAGGTCATCGCAGTTTTAGGGTTGGCGCATCGATCGTCCGTACCGCCATCGTCTAGGAGGTGTACAGTAAATCGATCTACCGGGTAATCGATGTTCAGAGCGCCGAGCAAAGTGATTTCTAGGATGTCCGCTGCCTCGTTGTAGCTAGGTACGAGAATATCTACCGTAGGCCATAACGTCACGTCATCGGGTAACGAAGCCGGTTGCCGCTCCCGGGGCGCACAGGATACAAAAAAACCCAATATGGCATAGGTGGCGGCATAGACTTCGGCAAGAAACAGCAGCACACCAAATAGATCACTTGCCCAGCCATAACCACCGATTGTAAATTCGACCCGCCATATCAGGTATCGGAATATAAGATAAATAGCGAGCAAAATGTTCGTAACGCGAAAAAGGTCCCGTACGGTTTGACCCAACCTTATCCGTTTGAGCAGGAACAGTTGTAGCATGAGTATCGAGATCAGCACCATGCTCACCACGGCCTGCGCTGAGTTTTTCACCGGAAGCTCCGCCAAGGCCAGAGCGCACAGAATCGAGAGCATAAAACAGGCCACGGCTACGCATGAAATCAGCCGCCCCGACCAGCGCTCCTCTCCATCTGTATTAACTTGCATGACGCATTATCTCCCAATGCGCTTCATACCAATCGAGAGTGGATCGCAAGCCGTCCGTAAGAGAGATTTTTGGAGCCCAATCCAGCATGCGCCGCGCCTTACCAATATCCAGATACTTGATGGCTGGATGGGATCTTTTCTCCCCTCGGAAAATTGGCTTGTCAGAATTCCTACCGTGCAATTGCGCCAGACGTTCTGCAACTACGTATATCGAGGTCGCCTCGCCGTTCCCAAAATTGAAAGCTTCTCCTGCCTGATCCTGCAGTTTTTCTCCCACCTTCAGATAGGCATCAGCCATATCGGCGACATGCAAAAAATCGAGTTGCGAACTACCATCGTCTCTTGTACCAAAATCGTAGGCCTGGTTTTCCAGTAGATTATAAATCGCTCGGGGAACCAGACGACTAAAATTTATGTCCCCGGGGCCATACGTATTCATGAATCGACACACGCCGATTCTCAGGTTGTATATTTTGGCGTAGCTGCGCGCCACACAGTCCGCTGCCACTTTGGAAGACGCGTAGACGTTTGTAGCGTCCAGCGGTGGAGCATCTTCGCTGATAGGCTCATTGCAGATGGTGGCTCCATAGTACGCGCCACTGGATGCCACCACCATCCGTTCTATTGTACTGCTAGAACGCATCGCCTCGAGAAGGGTATAGGTTCCCATTGCATTGACACTAAGCGTCTCCCACGGCAATTGATTACTGATAGGGACGATGGGTTGGGCGGCCAAATGAAATACGGTGTCTATAGCGAAACGAGAAAGGCTGAGGCGGACGAAATCTAGATCCCGGATATCTCCGAATAGCAGTTGAACGTGTCGATCCAGACCTTGGATGTGTAAATACGACCAGCGAGAAACCAGTCTATCGAGAACGAATACGCGGGCGCCAAGTTCGAGCAGACGCGCGCACAGGTGCGCGCCCCCAAAGCCTGCCCCCCCGGTGACTAGACAGTTCCTACCCTGCCAGAAGCTGAACATGTGGCCGCGTCTCCTGAGTAAAACGATAATATTGACGATAAAACCGAATAGTCTCCTGGAGAGTTTCCAAAAAACGATCTGAAGGACAGAAACCAGTATCTTTCACTAATTTTTCCCCATTCAGATGCTGCTTGGTAATGGCATGAATGGTCGATGCGTTGGCGCTGACCTTGACGCTGATTCCGTTTTTGAGAATCTCTGCGGAACGGACTGGCTCATACTTTTCTTCCACCGCCGCGGCTAGTTCAACTATAGTTCTCAACATTGCCGGCGTGGTAAGATAAGTACCACCTGCTAGATTGTATACTTCTCCTCGGCAAACGGTGTTATGCGCCATCAGTACGATTGCGCTAACCAGCTCATCGACATAAAGGTAATCACGCTGATGTTCTATGGCGTCAAAATAAAGCTCAGGGGCTTCTGGGGCCTCACCAGAAAACATCTTGCTCATTGCTTTTGGAAGCAACCGATAGCCTGTATTAAAATCATAAGGACCGTAAATATTACACATTCGGAGCGTGACGGTCGGGAGCTGGAATGCCTCATGGTAGGTCCGTGAAAAGACATCTGCAGCAAGCTTGGCGGAGTCATAGACACCTATTCCACGGAGCGGGGTCAGGTGCTCAAAGTACGAATCACCATCCATTTCTCCGTACACTTTGTCCGTAGAGGACAAAAAGATCATATTGGGTTTATATGATGATAATCGGCAGGCTTCAAGAACATTTATCCAGCCCATAGTATTCGACATTATCGTGTCGTATGGCGCGGTTAGCGCTTTTTCGATTACGGAAGCAAAAGCGGCAAAGTGAAATATGTAATGATATCTGCCATTATTTATGACATCCATCATGGCTTGCTTGTTGGTGACATCGGCCTCAATAATGCTGACCTGATCCCGAAGTTGTTGTCGCGGGCAGTTAATTTGGGATTCCCTTACCTCGGAAACATCGATATCAAGCACAGTGACATCGGCACCGTACTGTACAAGACGGCGAGCCACGTGCCCTCCGATAAAACCAAAGCCTCCGGTGATTAACACTTTCTTTGCGTGAAAATATTCGTCCACGTTGTGGATGTTCAAGGGTTGCTGAATCTTTGTATTGGTCGACATATATCCTTCCTTCCGGCGGTTAAACCGGCTAGCAACACTATATTCTCAATGTACCTGCAAACGTCCAAGAAACTATGCAGCAGTGGTAGGCAGTATTCGTGCCACAGCCTAACTATCTGACCAAAAAAAGTAAAAGGATATGGCGTTATACTAATATGTCTTATATTTATTACACCTTGCTTGCACAATAACAGATGTTGAATGACAATCAGCAAAGTACGTGGGCGGAGGTGTTTGTTAACCTCATCCTGAATGCGTGATCTCGCGTTTCGAAACACAGAGTAACATTATATTTTATATGGTATAATCTGCTCTGTCTCGCCTCGCCACCCAATGGGTGCGCATGGAGCCCACGAGAGTTGTGCTGGATCTAAGCGGCGGCACGCTGACTTCCTTGGCCGGACTGGCCTTGGTTGGCCAGGCTCTGCGCCGCTTTGCACAAGTGCCGTAGCTGGTAGATCCCGCCTTTCCCGTAGCTCGGGCATCCCGAACTGTCGGTTGGCGCGGGGAACGGTTCCCCCGAATGTCCCCCACAGGCAATAAAAAAGCACCCAGACATTCGTCTAAGTGCTTGATTTATTGGTGGCGCTTCAGGGACTCGAACCCCGGACACGCGGATTATGATTCCGCTGCTCTAACCATCTGAGCTAAAGCGCCGTGAGGCGCAAATTAAAGCTCTAACCTGTGTGTCTGTCAAGGGCGGCGGCGCGGCAATCCGTGCCCACTCCTCGTCAGCGCAGCAACCGGCGACTGAGCAGACGCCACCCAAGCACATAGGCCACCAGGGTGTACAGCAGCAGCACGCCCGTGTGACACAGCACCTCATGGGGCAGATGCCCGGTCAGCAGCGGCCGCAGCAGCGCCACCGCATGGGTCAGCGGCAGCACCTCTGCAATGTCCTGAGCGAAGGGCGGCAACGATTGGAGGGGGTAGAAAACGCCGCAAAAGAGAAACATCGGCGTCACCGCCAGGGTGAAATAATACATGAAGAAATCATAGCTCCTTGCCAGCGCCGTGATGACCAGCGCCAACCCGCCGAAGCTCAGCCCCGCGAGCAGAATGACCGGCAGCGCCAGGATCACCCAGGGGCCCTGTATGGCGCCAAAAAAAATGGCGACGATGATGATGGCCACGGCACTGATCAGGCCTTTGACGGCGCACCAGGCCACCTCGCCGGCGAGGATGTCGCTGACCCGCAAAGGGGTGGCCAGCATCGCTGCGTAGGTGTGCTGGGCGCTCATCCGGGTAAAGGCCGAGTACAGGCCCTCGAAGCTGGCGGTATTCATCACGCTGCTGGCGACGATGCCGGAGGCGATGAAGGTGATATAGGGCATTCCGTCCATCTGCCCGACGAAGTGCCCCAGGCCGTAACCCAGCGCCAGCAGGTAAAGAAGCGGGTCGCCGAAGTTGCCGAGCAGGCTCGGCACCAGCAACTTGCGCCAGACGCCGAAGTTGCGCTGCAGGACGGCCAGCGCCCCAGCTCCTGGCAAGGCGTCGCGTATCGGCATTATTCGGTTTCCTCCCGCAGATCGCGTCCCGTCAGGCGCAGGAACACATCCTCCAGGCTGGCGGGACGCTGTATCCAGCGATAGGCCGGATCATCGCCAAAGTGCGCCAGCAGTGGGGTCAGATCCGTCCCGTAGCAGATCAGGGTGTCGCCCACGCGCTCACTGAGGCTCACCCACTGGCGATGCAGATCCTGCGGGTCCGGCAGATCACCGTCCACCCGGCGCAACTCGACGACGCCCCCGGGGATATGGGTGGCGATCAGGCCGCGCGGACTATCTTCCGCCAGAATTCGGCCATGGTCGATGATCCCGACCCGGTCCGCCAAACGTTCCGCTTCGTCCATATAATGCGTGGTCAGCAACAGGGTGGTGCCCTGTCGCCGTAATTCGCGCAGACGCTGCCAGATGAGATGACGGGCCTGGGGGTCGAGTCCGGTGGTGGGCTCGTCCAGAAGCAACAACTTGGGGGTGTTGATCAGGGCGCGGGCGATGGTCAGGCGGCGCTGCATACCGCCGGACAGGGCATGGATCGGTTGAGTGGCGTAGCCGCTGAGGGCCATGAACTCCAGTAAATCGGCGCTGCGCTGGCGGATCAGCGTTTTCGGCAGGCCGAAGTAGCGGCCGTAGGTCCAGAGGTTTTCCTGTACGGTAAAATCGGGATCCAGGTTATCCGTCTGGGGCACCACCCCCATGCCTGCCCGCGCCGTACGCCCCATTTCTGCGAGTGTCCGGCCATCGATACGAACCTCTCCGGCATCGGTTGGCGTCAGCCCCTGGATCGCCCGTACCGTAGTGCTTTTACCCGCCCCGTTGGGGCCGACCAGGGCGAAGCATTCCCCGGCGGCGACGGCGAGGTCTACCCCGCGCAGCACCTCGCGCCCGCCATAACGCTTATGCAGCGCCCGTAGTTCAAGAAAGGCTGGATTCACGACAGGGGCTGCTGACTCCCATCTTGCTTACTTCTTCACTGAGGGACTCCAACAGTGCCCCTTGCAGCGCATTGAGCTGACCATGAAAGAAGTGGTCTGCGGGAAGCAAAATTTGCCTGGGCTGGACGGGCAGTGTATCAACCCAGTTTTCTACGCTCGTGGCGGGTACCAGTTCGTCCAGTTCGCCCTGAATCAGGGTCCACGGGCAGGAAGGTGCTGGCAGCACATTGAAATCAAAGAGATTGACGGGCGGGGCGACGGTCAGAAGACGGCTGATGCGTGGATGGCGGTGCACGCTGCGGTAGGCCACATAGGCTCCGAAGGAAAATCCGGCGAGCCAGATATCGAAGCCGGGGCGGCGCTCCTGTACCCAGTCGAGCACCGCCAGGCAATCCTCGGTTTCACCACGGCCGTCATCATAGACGCCCGTACTCCCCCCCACCCCGCGAAAATTGAAGCGCAGCGACGGGACGCCCAACTGGTTGCAGGTCTTGCTGAGATAATACACGACCTTGTTGTTCAAGGTACCGCCGTAAAGGGGGTGCGGATGGAGAATGACCGCCACCGCACCGCGTGTCTCTTTGTCGGGGCAGGCCGTGACACCCTCCAGCACACCCGCCGGACCCGGAATGATGACCCGCTCGCCCACGCATTCCGGGCTGGCGAGTTCACCACCATCATAGAGATGACTTCGGTCGATGGGCAGCATCAGATCCGCAACCGTTCGACGGGTATGCCGTCGCGCAGGTGAGACTCGACGATCTCGCGAATATCGTCGGCATCCACGTAGGTGTACCAGACGGCATCTGGGTAGACTACGGCAACCGGACCCTCATCACAGCGCCCCAGACAGCCGCAGCGGTTGACCCGCACCTGTTTTTCGCCGTGAATGCCGAGCGCTTTGGCGTGCTGCTTAGCCGCATGAAACACCTCTTCGGCGATTCCGCTATTATTGCAGGCGGGCTCGCCATTCTCGCGCTGATTCAGGCAAACGAACAGATGCCGTTGATAAAAAGCACCATCCATAAGCGTTGACCCTCTATCCATAGAAGGACATCATACCCTAATTAGCCCTTACTGACAGTGTGCGGAGGTGTCATGTTCAGCGATCAAGTCATTGCCAATATCGATAACGCCTTGCGTACCCTGACCGGACAGCAGGTGGGCAGTGATCGACCCTATCCGGCCAGGGATATTCCCGATACCCTCCTGCGCCCCTGGGAGCGACAGCGGGCCGGACGCATGATGCGGGTCAACCATGCGGGTGAGATCATGGCGCAGGCACTCTATACCGGCCAGGCAACCGGCACCGATGACCCTGAATTACGGGAGCAACTGCAGCGGGCGCGAACCGAGGAAGAAGACCATCTGCGCTGGTGTGAAGCCCGCCTGCGGGAGCTGGACAGCCGCCCGAGTCTGCTCGCTCCGCTCTGGTACGGCGCGGGCTGGAGCATGGGCTTTCTCGCCGCCCGGCGTGGCCGCGCCAGCAATCTTGGCCTGGTCGTCGCGGTAGAAAACCAGGTGGAAGAGCATCTCAACAGCCACCTGGATGAACTCCCTGCCGACGATGACCGCAGTCGCGCCATCGTGGCGCAGATGCGCGATGACGAAGTCGGGCATGCCGCAAAAGCGGAAGAACTGGGCGCGGAAAAACTCCCCATGCCCATCCGCCTGGCGATGGGGGTTTTTTCCAAGGTCCTGACGCGGGGGGCGCTGTGGATCTGACGGCTCAGGAAAAACCATTGCCGGATGTCGGCGCCGGGCGGATATGCAATTGGGCCCCACCCGCCAAGTGGATGCGATAGCGACCGGCCATTACGGCCTCCGCCATGCTGGCGATGGTCTGCCTGCCGAGCAGGTCGATTACCTCGGCCTTGAGCGGCTTCCACTGGGTATGCACGGGGCAGGCGGTTTCATCGGCGCATACCTTGAGGCCGAGTACGCAGCCCTGACCAAACGGCTGCCCTTCTACGATCTCGATGATGTCGAGGATGTTCATCTGTCCTGCTCCGGGGCGCAGGACAAAGCCGCCGCCACGGCCCTTGAAGGAATCGAGCACCCCGCGCTTGGCCAAATCCTGCAGGATCTTCGCCAGATACTGGGCCGGGACGTGTAGATAATCGGATATGTCCCGACTCAGCACCGGCTCCCCGGCTGGCTGTGCCGCGAGGTAGATCAGGGCCTGTAAGGCGTATTCGCTGGTTTTACTCAGTAGCATGGAGGCATCCTCAGCATTCTTCTCGAATCTCATAGTCATGGGTGATCACCGCAGTTTTGCCCAGCATAACGCTGGCCGAGCAATATTTTTCTGCGGACAGGCCGATGGCGTGGCTTACCCGCTTGGGATCAAGCGCCTTGCCGGATACCACAAAATGCAGATGAATCCCGGTGAACACCTTCGGGTCCTGCTCCGCCCGCTGGGCAGTCAGCTCCACCACACAGCCACGGATATCCTGCCGGGACTTCTGAAGAATCATCACCACATCGATACTGGAGCACCCGCCCAGACCCATCAGCAAGAGTTCCATGGGGCGCGGGCCGAGATTACGTCCGCCGATCTCGGCGGCGCCATCCATGACCAGGGCGTGACCGCTGTCGGCGTCGGCGACGAAGCTCATCTGCCCAGGACCCATCCATTGTACGCGTGCTTCCACTCTTTGCTCCCTATTCCCGGAAACCACCGATTCCCATTTAATGACAATCAACTAGCCGTGTAAACTGCGTTTAGTCAAAAAACAGGCGTTGCAGGGCGTCTCCCGGCTGGGCAGTGCGCATAAATGCCTCGCCAACGAGAAAGGCACCGACTCCCGCAGCGCGCAGGGTGGCCACCTCCTCCCGGCTACGGATGCCGCTTTCGGTAACGACGATCCGCTCTCGGGGGATCTCCGGGAGCAGTTTCAGCGTGGTTTCAATCTCGGTGACAAAGCGCCGCAGGTCCCGGTTATTGATGCCGATCAGTGGGGTACGCAATTTTAACGCGCGCTGCAACTCGGCTGCATCATGCACCTCCACCAGCACCGCCAGACCCAGGCTCTGCGCCGTTGCCTCCAGACTCCGCAGCTCGGCATCGCTCAGGGCCGCAACGATGAGCAGGATGGCGTCGGCCCCAATGGCCCGTGCCTCCCAGACCTGATAGGGATCGATACAGAAATCCTTGCGCAGCACGGGCAGTGGGCAGGCCTCACGGGCGGCGGCGAGATAGAGGTCGGCGCCCTGAAAATAGTGTTCATCGGTCAGAACCGACAGGCAGGCTGCGCCATGGGCGGCGTAGTCCTGGGCAATGGTCACCGGATTGAAGTCTTCGCGGATTACCCCCGCCGACGGCGATGCCTTTTTGATTTCGGCGATCACTGCGGCCTGTCCCTGGCCCATTCTGGCCCGAATGGCGCCGACGAAGTTGCGCGGCGGTGCCGTCAGGGCCACTGCCGCCTGCAGCTCCGCAAGGCCCAGACGGGTTTGGCGCTCCACCAGCTCCTCCCGCTTATGGGCAATGATTTCCTGAAGTATGTCGGTCATGTCTTATCCCTGTGAAGTCCTGCCCAGCAATGCCTGCCACTTATTCCAGGCGGCGCCGGATTTGAGCACAGCCCGGGCGACCACCACGCCGACCGCCATATCGGGGACCACATCTGCCGCATAGAGGGCGGCCCCGGCATTGAGCAGAACCACGTCGCGACGCGGTCCGGGGCGATTCTGCAACACCTCTTCCGCCGCCGCCAGGGCCGCCGCCACGCTGTCGATTTGCAGGGTCGCCAGCGGTGCTGATGACAGCCCGAAGTCCTCCGGCTGAATCCGGCTGCGACTGATCATCCCGTCTTTTAACTCTGCCATGTCTGATGGCCCGGACAGGCTGATCTCATCCAGGCCGTCGTGCCCATGTACCACCAGCACATGGCGTGATCCCAGTTCCCGGGCGGCTTCGGCCATGGGAATCAGCCAGCGCTCGGCATAAACGCCGAGCACCTGATGCGGCGCCCCCGCCGGGTTGCTCAGTGGCCCCATGAGGTTGAACAGCGAACGGATGGCGAGCTCCTTGCGCGGACCAACGGCGTAACGCATGGCGCCGTGGTGCGCCGGCGCGAATAGAAAACCGATACCGATACGCTCGATACTGTCGGCGACTTCTGCGGGGCTCATGTCCATGCGCAGACCTGCGGCTTCCAGCACGTCAGCGCTGCCGCTGCGGCTGACCATGGAACGGTTGCCGTGCTTGGCCACCCGCGCCCCGCCAGCCGCCGCCACCACGGCAGACACCGTCGATATGTTGAAGGTGCTCAGGGCATCGCCGCCAGTGCCACAGGTGTCCAGCAGGTGATCGGTGGAGACCTCTACCCGCGTCATGCAGGCGCGCAAGGCCTGGGTGGCGCCGACCAGTTCCTCGACCCGCTGCCCTTTCATGCGGAGGCCCATGAGCAGGGCGCCGATTTGTGCGGGCGTCCAGTCCCCGGCCATGATGCCGGCGAAGACCGTTTGTGCCTCTGTGCGCGACAAGTCCTGCCCCGCCACGATTTGCTCCAGTATGTCCCGGACGATCATCGCGCGCCCCCTTGCAGAAAGTGTTGCAGCAAAGTCTTGCCGTGCTCGCTGAGAATGGACTCGGGGTGAAACTGTACGCCCTCCACATCCAGGGTACGGTGGCGCAAGCCCATGATTTCTCCTGCTGCGGTCCAAGCCGTCACCTCCAACGCATCCGGCAGTGAGTCGCGCTCGACGATCAGGGAGTGATAACGGGTGGCGGCAAAGGGGTCGGGTAAGTCGCGGAAGACTCCTTTGCCGTTATGGAAAATTGGTGAGGTCTTGCCATGCATCACTTTGTCGGCGCGGATGACTTTGCCGCCGAAGGCTTGGCCGATGGCCTGATGCCCGAGACAAACGCCGAGCAGCGGGATTTTCCCCGCGAAATGATGGATGACGTCCAGCGAGATGCCCGCTTCGTTGGGCGTGCAGGGGCCGGGCGAAATGCAGATGCGGCTGGGTGCCAGTTTCTCAATGGCCGCCACGTCGATGGCATCATTGCGCTCGACCCGCACTTCCGCCCCCAATTCGCCAAAATACTGTACCAGGTTGTAGGTGAAGCTGTCGTAGTTATCAATCATGAGCAGCATGATCTGCCCTCCCTTCGGGGTCGAGACCGTTTTCGGCCAGTGCTACGGCGCGGAACATGGCGCGGCGTTTGTTCATGGTTTCTTCCCACTCCGCCGCGGGCTCCGAGTCGGCGACAATGCCGCCGCCCGCCTGGATATGCAGCATGCCATCCT
>JAKAVW010000385.1 GCA_021827445.1 Pseudomonadota bacterium | reverse complement strand
GCACGGAGATTCTTGATCTCTTTCGCGACTTTCATCACCACGGAACGACCGTGCTGGTGGCCACCCATGATCAAGCGCAAGTCAATCGCCTCGGCCTGCCGGTATTTCATCTGGAACAGGGCCGTCTGCACACTCCTGAGGAGGACAAGGCGTGAATCTCCATATTCGTCTGGAAGCGGCAAAAAATGCGCTGAATACGCTGATCAGACAGCCGGTGGCCACGCTGATGACCGTGCTGGCGCTGGCTATCGTTCTGGCGCTTCCGGTGGGTCTTTTTGCCGCCCTCAACAACCTCCAGCAACTGTTGGGGCACTGGCGTGATCAAGCGCAGATCTCCCTCTTTTTGCACCAGAATGCCTCTGCCGCAGAGGTTCAGAAACTCCAGGCACTGCTCGAACGCAGCACCGGGGTGGTGAGTGTACGTTACGTGGACAAAGAGGCGGCACTGACGGAGTTTGAGCGCCACGCCGGGATGACGGCGGCCATCCAGACCTTAGGCGAAAATCCTTTGCCAGCCTCTTTTGTGGTCGAACTAAACCCGCTGGCACAGAGTCCAACGGTGTTGCAAACATTGGTAGCCTATTGGGGCCAGCAACCGGGAGTAGCCAGTGCGCAATCAGACCTGCATTGGGTGGCGCGTTTGCAGGCGATTATTGCTTTAGGTAAGCGCGCAGTATGGATTCTCGCAGGATTGCTCGCCGTGGGGGCCATCCTGGTCATGGGTAATACGATCCGCCTGCACATCGCCCAGCGGCGTGACGAAATCGATGTGGCGAGTCTGGTAGGTGCTACCCGCGCCTTCATCCGCCGTCCCTTTCTTTATCAAGGCCTGTTTCAGGGGGCTGTCGCCGGAATGATTGCCTGGATTATTGTCGCTATTGCGGTAACTGTTTTGCAAGGGCCGGTGGAACGCTTAGCAGAACTCTATGGGACCAGGTTCCACTTGCTGGGTCTGAATTCCGGGCAGGGTCTTATGCTCATCGCCGCCAGTGCGCTTCTCGGTTGGTTGGGGTCGCGCCTTGCAGTGGGACGTCACCTCGACCATACTTTTTCCTGAAGTCAGACTCCGCAAAACGGAACATGCGGTCGTATTCAGAGTCCAATTACGCATGACGGTGCATGAGGATTGCTATGAAAGAACTCGCGATAGCCAGTAGAGATTTGGTCAGCCCCGACGGGCTGGCGGCCTACCTGCGGTTTGTGAACGCCCAACCGCTGCTGCAGCCGGAAGAAGAGCGTGATCTGGCCCTGCGCCTGCGTGATCACGACGATGTGGATGCGGCTAAGGATCTGGTGCTCAGTCACCTGCGTTTTGTGGTGCGGGTAGCGCGGGGCTATCGGGGGTACGGTTTGCAAGAAGCCGACTTGATTCAGGAAGGCAATATCGGCCTGATGAAGGCGGTGAAGCGCTACGACCCGGATCATGGTGTACGTCTGGTCTCCTTTGCGGTGCATTGGATCAAGGCGGAGATTCACGAATTTATCCTGCGCAACTGGCGTATCGTCAAAGTGGCCACTACCAAGGCGCAGCGCAAACTGTTTTTCAACCTCCGTTCCAGCCGCACCCACACCGGCTGGATGGGTGGCGAGGAGAGTGCCGCCATCGCGGATGATCTGGGCGTTACCCAGGCGCAGGTATTGGAGATGGAAGGGCGGATGTCTGGCTATGACTATTCGCTCAACCTCGAACCCAACGAGGACGGAGAGGGTGGGCGTGTCCTGGAGTTGGCGGATCCCACCGGGTCTCCCGTAGAGCAACTGGCGGAGCGAGACTGGGATCAGCATCAGCACACGGCGTTGCACACGGCGTTGTCAGCTCTGCCCCAGAGAGATCGCTACATCATTGAAAACCGCTGGCTTAGCGAAGACCCTAAGACCTTGCAGGTGTTGGGTGATGAACTGGGCATTTCGGCAGAGCGGATACGGCAATTGGAGAAAAGCAGTATGGGTAAGTTGCGTCAACAGATGCTGGCGACTGCTTGAGCGTGGTACTGCTTTTTCACATCGACGATGCTGGTCGCTGGCCTAATCTGCTGGCCAATGTTCGTAACGCTCAGACAGCGGCTCCTGAGCAGAGCTTGCGAGTCATCGCGAATGGTCAGGCACCCATGTCCCTCTGGGCGAAGGGCCACTGGCGGCGCGAGATAGAGGAGCGCATCGGTGCCGGAGTGCGGGTCGATTTTTGTGAAAACAGTCTGCGTAATCTGGGGTTGGATCCTGATGACCGCCCGCTAGGCAGTCAACTGGTTCCCGCTGGAGTCATTGCCATTGCCGACGCCCAAGGGGCAGGCGCCCTTTACATCAAGCCCTGACCCCGCTTACCCCGTCACAAAATATAGCGGGACAAATCCTCGTCCTGCGCCAGATCTTTCAGACGGCTGTCCACATAGGCAGCGTCGACCTCCAGAGCCGTAGTACTGCCGTCCGGTGCGATAAAAGCCACCTCTTCCAGCAGCCGCTCCATGACGGTGTGTAATCGCCGGGCTCCGATGTTCTCCACACGCTCGTTGACCTGCTGGGCAATTTCGGCAATGCGCTGCACACCCTCCTGAGTAAAATGCAAAGTCAGCCCGTCGCTGGCCAGCAAGGCACTGTACTGCCGAACCAGTGCATTCTCCGGCTCCTGCAGTATTCGCACCAGATCCGCCGCACCGAGGGCTTCCAGTTCCACGCGAATAGGCAGGCGGCCTTGCAGCTCTGGAATCAGGTCTGAGGGCTTGCTGAGGTGGAAGGCGCCGGAGGCGATGAAGAGGATGTGATCGGTCTTCACCACGCCGTAACGGGTGCTCACATTGGAGCCTTCCACCAGTGGCAGCAAATCCCGCTGCACGCCTTCCCGGGAAACGTCCGAACCCTGCTGAGTGCCAGAGCGCACCGCTACCTTGTCGATCTCATCAATGAAGACAATACCGCCGGACTGTACCCGTTCCAGCGCCAGGGCGCGGACCTCCTCTTCATTGACCAGCTTGGCGGCCTCATCGTCTGTCAACAG
>JAKAVW010000384.1 GCA_021827445.1 Pseudomonadota bacterium | reverse complement strand
TTCCGCAATATGCGTAGCTGCTACGGGCAAACAGCCCTTTTCTTATGAGGAGAACTACCCATGGATACCTCAAACACCAACGATTATCCGGACAATTCCGATGTACTACAGCGACTGTGTACCTCCTGGGGCACAAGAGTAGCCGTGAAGCAGCCTGATCTTGACAATACCTATGATCTTCAGAAACCGGACTACCCGGAACATCTACTTCCATTCAAAACACATCCGAGCTACGAAAACTTGGATGACGCCACCAAACAACGCGTGCTCGCCGGTGGTTGGATCGCCTACAACGAAAAAACGATTGCGGTAGAAGAAAATATTATCAATCCAGCCTGTGCATTGCTTCTGCATCAAACATTTCCCGGCACCAGTGCCGAATGGGCACCGATCGCCATGGCTCAGACTATGGTTGATGAGCAATATCACATCCTGATGTGCTTGAATGCCTGCCGCGTCAGCCGCCGCCAGCGAAAACTAGACGGCCTACAGTTGCCTACGCCCGGCATTGTGTCCCTACAGCGCACCTACCTGGAGGGAGCAACGGCCGAGTGGCAACGGCCCATCATACAATTGGCCTTCGCTACCATTGCGGAGATGACCATCAATGCTTATTTGTTGCTGCTGTCAAGCGACGCCACTATCCAGCCACTTAACCGGATCACCACGGACTTGCATCGCCGCGATGAGGCCGCCCACCATGCCCTATTTCGGCAGATCGTCAAATCCGTTTTCTTGGGCATGAACCAACATCAGCAAAACTACTTTGTGGAGATTCTGCCGCATGGTTTGCGCGCCTTCGCTTCTGCAGAATTCCATGGATGGCGGGCACTGCTGGAGGCACTGGGAATCAAGGACGCCGCAATGATCATAGAGGACTGTGAGGCTCACCCGGCAAATAGCGCTCTTGTACGAGACTATAACGGCCTCAAGGGGCTCGCAACGGAGCTTGGCATTCTTGATCGTATTGATTACGTCCTCTAAAGGGACAGGCGTAGCCATAAACACTCGTATATCACCGGCGTGCATTTGCCCAGCGGCGTCGAAGTGAACCCCGTCCGTCTGGAGAAAAATGCATGATCAAGCAGCAGGCACAATTACACCACCCATATCTGTACCTCACCGGTGCCATGGCTCTTTGGGGCGGAGTGCCGGTTGTCATGAAAGTCACTTTGTCAGGGCTCGACCCTGCCACCTTCAATTTTTTTCGCTATTTGCTGGCACTGACCATTCTGTTTCCGCTCTTGAAATACAATCGGGTGCCCAGGATACCCGCTCGCGTCAAGGTATACCTGATGCTGTTGGGCGCATGCACACTCTTTCCGTATAGCGAACTATTCCTGATTGGTCTGGAGCACACATCGGCCGCAACCGCTGGACTCCTTAATGGGCTGACTCCGGTCATCGTGCTGCTGCTGGGTTTGCTCTTACGGATGGAACGACCGACGTGGCGCATCATTATCGGCATGTTGGTATCTTACGCTGGCGTTTACTACTTCATTAGCACAGGACAGCCCGCCACAGGTACCACGCACGAAGATTTTTATGGGATCTTTCTGGTCAGCCTGGCGGTAATTGCCTTTTCTGTCTATTCCCTCTCCAACAGCAAGCACAGCAGGAATTACCCCAGTCTTGTCGTCACGACCTATGTATTCCTCGGAACATTTCTCGCTTTTATACCTGCGACTATCTGGGATTGGTGGACACAACCGGCACAGCACGTCGGAATGGCCAATATGGCTGGGATTATATATATGGCCGTACCAGCCTCGGTGATCGGATACCTGTGGTTCAGTCACGGAGCACGTGCATTGGGGGCCTATAAAAGCGGCCTCTTTCTTAACCTCGTGCCGGTTTTCGCGGTCGGGTTTAGCATCCTCTTCCTCCAGGAACGTCTGGCCTCGCGGCAATGGCTTGGCGTGCTGGTGATCCTGGCCGGAATTGTTTGGACGAGTATCGCGCGTTCTCCACCCACCGCAGAGAATGCCGAATCTACCGATGAAATAAAGCAAAGTTAACGTAATACACACAGATAGGAGTACAGCCAATGAAAATCCAGATTATATTCCACAGCATGTCAGGGCACGTCTACAAACTGGCCGAATCGATAGCCGCAGGTGCCCGTTAAGTTTCTGAAACGGGGGTTGCCCTGTATCAGGTCCCCGAACTTATTCCGCAAGAAACCTTAGTAGCGACTGGAGCACAGGCAAGCCGATCCGCGTTCTCCCATATTCCGGTGGCGACACCGGAGCAGATGGTCGAGGCTGATGCCATCATATTCGGAACACCTACCCGCTTCGGTATGATGAGTGCGCAAATGCGCAGCTTTCTCGACCATACCGGCAAGCTTTGGAAGCAGGGTTCTTTGGTTGGAAAGATCGGCAGTGTGTTTGTCTCGACAGCCACCCAACATGGTGGACAAGAAACTACCATCAGTTCCTTTCACACGTCTCTGCTGCACCATGGCATGATTATTGTCGGGGTTCCATACAGCGAACAACGCTTGCTGCAGGTGAACGAAGTTTCCGGCGGTAGTCCCTACGGGGCGTCCACCCTGTCAGGTGGAGACGGGGACCGATGGCCGAGTGCAAATGAACTAGCGATCGCACGTTATCAAGGCCGACATGTCGCCGACATTGCGAAGAGGCTTCATGCAACCTAGCCCATTCTTTGGACTATGCACGTTGCAATGAGAGAGGTGCCCTTATGGGCCTTGCGGATATGGGATCGGATTTGCTTGCTGCTCTTATTGTTATAGGTGGTGGGGCTGTGCTCGCTGTATATCAAGCCAAAGGATTTGCTTTTATGGGTGCGTTAATGGTTGCCCTTAAATGGTGGCCGCACTCATCTAGCCATGCGAGGCATAATGGATAAGTATAGTCCACTGATAAATATACCATATTTACCAACAAGGATGAAAGTTGGTAATGTTTGCGATGACGATGTGTGTCGCTTCTTCGTTACTATTCGGCATCCTTGGCCAGACCAGGATCG
>JAKAVW010000028.1 GCA_021827445.1 Pseudomonadota bacterium | reverse complement strand
CACCTCCTACTATGATGATCTCTGCCTGCGCCGCGCCGGTCTGACCACGCCCGAGCAATATCTGCGCGGGGTCGGGAAGGAGTTGACCCGTTTGCTGCGCCGCCCCGGACGTTTCCTGCAAAGTCTGGTGGAATCCAGTGAAGATGCCTGGATCAAGCTCTATCATCCCCACGTCAACAGCGCCAACTTTGAGATCAGTTATTATAACAAGGGCGCCCTGATGGCCCTCTGTCTGGACCTCAGTTTGCGCCTGGAGAGTGAAGGCAGCCAGAGTCTCGACACCTTGCTCGTCCGGCTGTGGCAAGATTACGGCAGCATTGGCAAACAGCTGCCGGAAGGCCAATGCATCCATCTGGTCGAGGCCCTCGCCGGACCAGCGCTTGCGGCGCGTCTGGAGGCATGGGTTACGGAGAAGGCCGACTTACCGTTGCGCGCGTTACTGGCGGAAATGGGCATTGCGCTACACTTGCGCGCCGCCAGCGGCTTGCAGGATGAAGGCGGCCAGGCCAGCGAGAAAACCCCGCCGGCCTGGCTGGGCGCACGCTGGCGCGCACACGCACTGGGAGTTCAATTGCGCCATGTGCAGACAGACGGCCCTGCCGAGCAGGCGGGCTTGTCGCCGGACGACATTCTCGTCGCTCTCGATGGCTTCCGGACTACAGCGGAACAATTACAGCCACAACTGGATGCGGCGGGCGCGGCGCTACGTGTTCAGTTCTTCCGCGATGATATTCTTATGGAAACTCAACTGACCCCCGCCCCGCCTCCACAGGATACGGCCTGGCTGGAATTGCTGGAGGATGTGGATGAGGTCGTCCTTGCGCGTCGCCGTGCATGGCTGGAAGGGGTATAATCCCTGGTTCAGGTTTATGGTAGCGCCTGCGGAAAATCGTAACGCACACGACGAACCGCGCTGCATCGGCCATTGTCCGTATCTACCGTCATCAACAGACCGCAGCAACTGGCAACACCATCCACCGTCTCGGCATGGCCGGGGAGTGCGGTGATGAAGCGGCGAATGGACGCATCTTTATCCACCCCTATGACGGAGTCGTAACAGCCGCACATGCCTGCATCGCTCTGGTAAGCCGTACCACCGGGCAACACCCGCTCATCTGCCGTGGGGACATGGGTGTGACTACCCATGACGCCAGACACCCGCCCCGCCAGATACCAACCCATGGCCATTTTCTCACTGGTCGCTTCGGCATGCATGTCGACGACGACCACATCACATTCCGCCGGTTTCTGCGCCAGCGCGGCGTCGGCGGCGCGAAAAGGGCAATCGTACATGGGATGCATAAACAGCCGTCCCATAAGATTGAGCACCCCCAGACGCCAGCCCGCTCGGGTTTCCACCACCACCCAGCCCGCTCCCGGTGTGCCCGGCGGGGCGTTATAAGGGCGCAGCAGGCGCGGTTCTGCCTCGATAAAAGTCAGAGCCTCCCGCCGATCCCAGATATGGTTGCCAGTGGTAATCACATCAACACCCCAGGCGCAGAACTCCTGCGCGATGGTCGCCGTAATCCCGGCACCACCGGCGGCATTTTCCCCATTCACCACCACTGCATCCACCGGCTCGTCCTGCCGCAAGCGGGCCAGGGCCAGGCGCAAAGCCCGTCTTCCGGCAGCACCCATGACATCACCTGCAAAAAATATCTGTGCCATCATCTGATCCTGTAACAAGCCTTTTCTGTACAGACAATGCCCAGGGGGATATCCCAGGGCTCTCTGGGCACATGGGGCACTTCCTGAAAAGCATGACCTACCCCGATCAGCCGCGGTCGCCGCCAACTGCGACGGTGGGGCAGATGCGCCAGACTGCGATCATAGAAGCCCCCCCCCATCCCCAGACGATAACCTTCGGCGTCAAAAGCCACCAGCGGCAGGATCAGCAAATCCAGTTCACGCACAGAACAGTGCTGGCGGGGAGACACCTGCGGCTCGGGAATGCGAAAGCGATTATGGCGCAGGACTACATTGGAGTGAAAGGGCGCAAAGCGCAGGCTGCGCGCAAAATGCCCGGCGAGCACCGGCAGATAAAAATGCTTATTGGCCGCAATGGGATGCTGCATGATCGGCAAGGGACTGATTTCACCCTGCATGGGCCAGTAGAGGCCGATATGGCGAGCCCGCTGAAAGTGGTTGAGACGCACCAGATGGTCAGACAAGGCCACGGCTGCGGAATATAATGCCTCGGCGGAAAGGTCACGCCGCTGCTGACGCATGCGTCGGCGTAATGGGCTTTTCGCGGGTATATCATCCGGCCCTGAAAACAAAAGAACCCCCCGCCTGGGTCGTGCAGCCCGCTACCCCCAGAACCTGATGTACAGGTGGGAATCCACACACCGCTTCAGGCCACTCCGCAAGGGAGCTGCACACCACGATGATGACTGAGGATTCCCTGGATAGACAATGTTGGTTCAGGAATCATCTCGGCTACTCGCGCCCCGCAGGAGGCTGGAACCAAGCTACTCCGCCCCCTTACCCATGTCAACCAGCCAGCGCAGGCGGGCCTCCACCGCATCGAGTTGATCATCGCGCGCCTGCAATTCCTGGCGCGCACGCTGCAGATCTGCTGCCAGATTAACCGCCACCATCAGCGCCGTGCGCTCCTTACCAATCGTGCGACCTCCGGCCCGGGTGGCTTCGAGCTGCTGATTCAGTAATGCCACCGCCTCCAGCAGCAGTACCTGCTCTTCAGGTTGGCAGGGCACCTGATAACTTTGCCCCAGCAAAGTGATAGTGACGTGATGGGTGGCGGAACTGCGGGTTGTTTCTGGCACGTTCATCTCCATCAGTATGGTTTTATGCTTCGTTTTCCCACTGGCTCACCTGCGCGAGCAACTCACTCAAGCGCCGGCATACCCCTTCCTGACGTTCCCGCAGCAAGACATTTTCGGCATCGAGCATCTGGATTTGTTTTTGCAGACCCTGCAGCGAACGCTTGTCACGCCCGTCTCCTTCCAGATGACGACGCAATCCGCGATAATCCGTTACAATACTTTCCAGCTCTGCGAACAGAGATTCAAAACGGGACTCCAACACTGCGCCACCCCATCTCACCAAGGATTTTGCTTCCGAGTGTACGAAGCGCCCCAGTCATTTGCAAACCGAACCAGGTCGTTCCCGATTATGCCTCTTTCTGATCCTGACCAGCATAGCAGCTTCCGCTTCCGACTCGGCGTCGCGACGGTGCTGATGCTATTGGCGATTCTCGCTGTGGTATTACGTATTATGGACCTTGAGATACTACATTTTTCCAAGTTCCGCACACTGGCTTACGATAATCATGTAGCTCTCGTCCCCGTCGCCCCGCCCCGCGGTCTGGTGCTTGCCGATCATGGTGCGGCGCTGGCGGAAAACCAGCCTACCTATGCCCTGGAAATCACCCCCGACCAGGTGCCCCATTTGCAGGAGACGTTGCAGCGCCTGCAGCAGATGCTCGGTCTGAGCGCAGACGATATGCGCCAATTTCAGGATTTGCGCCTGGGAAAGCCGGATTTCGATCCAGTGGTCCTCAAGACCAATCTGACACCAGCGCAGATCGCCGCTGTAGCCGTACGCGCGCTGGACCTACCCGGCGTGCGGGTGGTCGCCTTGCTTCATCGCTATTATCCCTATGATGCACTTTTCTCCCACGTCGTCGGCTATGTCGGCCCTGTTACTGCCGCCGATCTGCAGGATTTTCACGCCCGCAATTATGTCGGGCGTAATTATATCGGCAAGAATGGCCTGGAGCGCTATTACGAGCGACAACTACGCGGCACCATGGGCTATAGGATCAAGGATATCGACGCGCGCGGGCTACAGGTGGGCACGCTGCGTGAGATGCCGGCGCACCCCGGAGATAATTTGCTCACCCATCTGCGCCTACGCGTGCAACAGGCGGGGGCAGCGGCTTTACAAAAAGGCAAAGGGTATCGCGGCGCCATCGTTGCTTTGGATCCTAACAATGGCGCCGTACTGGCCATGGTCACCAGTCCCAGCTTCAACGCCAACTGGTTCGTGGACGGCATCAGCACGGCCCACTGGCAGAGTCTCCTGGATAACCCAGGGCGACCGCTGATGAACCGTGCGGACAATGGTCTCTATCCACCGGGCTCCTGCGCCAAACCCTTCTATTCCATACAGGCGGTGCAGGAAGGCGTCATCACTCCGGATTTTCATACCTTCTGTGCGGGCAATTATCAGCTCGGCGGCCACACCTATTGGGACTGGAACCGGGCGGGATTCGGCAACACCGGCCTGACCAAGGCGCTAGCCTGGTCGGTAGACGTCTTTTACTACAAGCTCGCAGTGAAAATGGGCATCGCCCTGCAAGACAAGACCCTGTGGCGATTTGGCTTCGGCAGAAAAACCCCCATCGATCTGCCGGGCGGTGCCAGTGGTCTGGTGCCGACTCCGGCCTGGAAGCGTAAGCATCTGCATGCGCCCTGGTACACGGGAGATTCCGTCATTCTCGGAATCGGTCAGGGTTATTTGCTGGAAACGCCATTGCAGTTGGCCCGCGCGGTCTCCGCCCTCGCCAACGGCGGCTATCTGGTTCAGCCCCAGGTCGCCAAAGCGCTCATCAATCCGAATACCGGCCAGACAACACCCATTCCTCATGCGCCACCTGTTAATCTGCATATTTCGGCGGCGGCCATGCATGCCGTCCATAAGGGTATGGAGGCCTGTGTCACCACCGGCACCTGTCATACCATCAGCATTCCCGGCATTACCATTGCCGGGAAAACAGGCACGGCACAAGTACCGGTGGGTTATAAAAATGGCCACACCGTCTATAACAACGACTCTCTTTTTATCGGTTGGGCGCCGGTACATCACCCCAAAATCGCCGTCGCCGTGGTAGTGGAATATGGCGGGCACAATGCCTGGCAAGCCCTGCCGGTGGCTCGCGCGGTGATCAAAGCCTATTTGCAGCCCGATGAAAAACCACCAGAAAAGGTTGCCGAAAAACCCACAGCGCATTATGATGCGCCCCTTGCCATTGGGGAGAAAGGTCCTGTCAACCCTCGCCCCGCTCATTCCATGACACCATAAGGAGTCCAAAAAATGACAGATTTTGCGATTGCGGCCGAGCCGCGTGAAGAAAATGGCCGCCGGGCCAGCCGCCGCCTGCGCCGTACCGGTATGGTGCCCGCCGTGCTGTACGGAGACGGCAAGCCGGCGCTGGGTCTCAGCATTGAAGCCCGCCTGCTCCGCAAACTGCTGCCCGATGACCGCGCCTATACCAGCGTCATCACCCTGGAATTCCCCAAAGGGAAAGAAACCGCGCTGATCCGCGACATTCAGATGCATCCCTACAAGGAAGAGGTCCTGCATATGGACTTTTTACGTGTTCATGCTGGTGAGCGGGTGCATTTGCACGTACCTATCCACTTCCTGAACGAGACGACCTGTGCTGGTATCAAGGCCGGCGGTGTACTGCACCGCGCCCTGGTGGAAGTGGAAGTGGAAGCCCCGGTGGGCCGCCTGCCAGAGGCCATTGAAATCGACATTGGCAAGCTGCTGGTGGGGGAAAGTCTGCACCTGTCCCAGATCACGGTGCCCGAAGGCATCATCCTCCTGCCCCTGCAGCATGAGGATGACAAGGAAATCGTCTCCATCCACAATCCGCGTACCGGTGCCGAGGCGGAAGAAGCCCCGGAGACCACCACCTGAGGCCTTATGGACTGGTTGTTGGCGGGCCTGGGTAACCCCGGTGCGGAATACGCCCGGACCCGCCATAATGCCGGTTTTTGGACGCTCCAGACCCTTGCAGACCGGGTCGGGGCGTCTTTGCGTATGGAGAAACGCTGGCATTGTCTGGCCGCTACGGCACGCGCTTCCGGACTGGAACTGGGGCTGTGTATGCCGCAGGATTTCATGAACCGCAGCGGTGGCCCGGTACAGGCTATGGCGGCCTTTTATAAAGTGCCCGTAGAACGGATTCTGGTGATTCATGATGAGCTGGACCTACCCCCGGGCAGGGCACGACTGAAACGCGGTGGTGGTCATGGCGGGCACAACGGCTTACGCGATCTCGACCGTGCCTTGGGCACCCGCGATTACTGGCGGCTGCGCATCGGTATCGGCCATCCGGGGCACAAAGATGCGGTCATCGGTTATGTGCTTGGCGCTCCGACGGCAGCGGATAAGACCCTGATTGACGAGGCGATTGAACGCAGTCTCGGCGTCCTTCCCGATTTTCTCAGCGGCCGCGCGGATGCGGCACAAAAAACCCTGCATAGCGATTAGGAGTTTCTTATGGCTTTGGCCTGCGGCATCGTCGGCTTACCCAATGTCGGCAAATCCACCCTTTTCAACGCCATCACCAGGGCGGGTATCGCGGCGGAGAATTATCCCTTCTGCACGATTGAGCCGAACGTCGGTCTGGTGGCGGTGCCGGATCCCCGGCTTGAGACCCTCGCAGAGATCGTCAAACCACAGAAGGTACAGCACGCCACCATGGAGTTCGTGGACATCGCCGGGCT
The DNA here is from genome assembly GCA_021827445.1 of Pseudomonadota bacterium. Classification (GTDB taxonomy): domain Bacteria; phylum Pseudomonadota; class Gammaproteobacteria; order Acidithiobacillales; family Acidithiobacillaceae; genus Acidithiobacillus. The sequence continues at coordinate 10,693 of JAKAVW010000028.1, read as the reverse complement.
GGTGGCCGGCGCGGCGCAGGGTGAGGGTCTGGGCAACCAGTTTCTCGCCCATATCCGCGAGACAGACGCCATTGCCTTGGTCACTCGCTGCTTTGAGGACCCCAACGTGGTCCATGTGAGCGGCCATGTAGACCCGGTGGCGGATCTGGAGGTGGTGCTGACGGAGCTGATTCTGGCTGACCTCGGCACCGTGGAGAAGGCCCAGGCGCGGGTGGCGCGGCAGGCCAAGGGGGGCAACAAGGACGCGGTGGCCGAAGTCGCCGCCATGACCCGCCTCCTGCCCCACCTCAATGAAGGCAAGCCGGCCGCCAGCCTGAACCTGAACAGCGAGGAGCGGGAGCATCTGCGCAGCCTCTGCCTGCTGACCATGAAGCCTCTCATGGTCATTGCCAATGTCGCCGAGGACGAGTTGCAGGATGGTCCCTGGCGGGCGCCGCTGGAGGCTTGGGCCGCTGAACAGCACGCCAGCGTCGTCCCGGTTTGCGCCGCCATTGAGTCAGAACTGGCAGAACTGGAGCCGGAGGAACAGAACGCCTTTCTGCAGGACCTGGGACTGGAGGAACCTGGCCTCAACCGCATCATTCGTGCGGCTTACCGTTTGCTCGGCTTACAAACCTACTTCACGGCCGGCGTCAAAGAGGTCCGCGCCTGGACCATCCCGGTGGGCGCCACGGCGCCACAGGCGGCGGGGGTTATTCACAGTGATTTTGAACGTGGCTTCATCCGCGCCCAAACGATCGCCTATGATGATTTCGTTGGGTACAAGGGCGAACACGGGGCCAAGGAAGCGGGCAAGATGCGTGCGGAAGGGAAGGAATACGTGGTGCAGGATGGGGATGTGTTGAACTTTTTGTTCAACGTGTAGCGGAAAGCCGTTCAAAATAGATTGCATGATGCGTGTTTTAACGTACACTTTGCCCTCATGGAACAAGTCTGCAAAAAAATTCGCCAACTCCGCGAAGATAAAGGCTGGTCCGTGCGTGGTCTGGCCACGCGCGCTGATATTTCACCCAGCGCGCTCTCGCAGATCGAAACGGGGCAAAACTCCCCCTCCATCGCCACTCTGGAGAAAATCTGCGCGGCGCTGCAGGTTCCTATCGTCGCGATTTTCGATGACGGGGAAACGGAAGATCTGCCACTGATCATGCGCAGCGGCGACCGCCGCAAGGTGTACAGTGCTGGCTCACACGCCTTCCTGGAACCCCTGGCCCGCGGCCTGCCGCAAAAAAAGATGCAACCCCTGCTGATGGTACTCGAACCCGGTGGAGAGTGTGGTGAACACCCCTACGCCAGCGCCGACGGCGAAGAGTTCGCCATCGTCACCCGCGGGACGGCCACCTTTGAGCAAAGCGGCATATCGACAGCGCTGGAAGAAGGCGACGCCATCTACTATGATCCGCGCCTGCCCCACAACTGGCACAACCACGGTGACAGCGCGACCACTCTGCTGGTGGTGGTGGCCCAGTGATCTCCTGCCTGCCCCTGGATCTGGCCACCGGAGCATTACTGCTCTGGCTGGGCCTGGGGTTATCGGGCTTGCTGCTGGGCGGCTGGCCGACCCTCGCCTGCCGCCTGGTCTTCCCCCTAAGCAGCATGGTCGCCCTGCTCCTAACCACCGCCGGATTCACCGCGCTGACGGCCACCCCGGACCATCTGCAACTGCGCGGCCCTCTCCCCGCGCTGCCCTGGTCTTTCCAGATCGATCCCCTCTCGGGATTTTTCCTGATCCTGCTGGGACTGCTGGCCTGCGCGGTTGCGCTGTTTGCCACCGGCTACTTCCGCTCCCTGCCAGGGCCGGCACTGCGCCGCTTGATGCTCCAATACCACGTTTTTCTGCTGGGGATGGGGCTGGTTCTGCTGGCGGCCAACGCCTTCACCTTTCTGGTCGCTTGGGAAAGCATGGCGCTGGCCTCGTATTTTCTGGTAGTGACAGAGCATGAAAAAGCCGATAGCCAACGCGCCGGTTTCCTCTATCTGCTCATCGCCCACCTGGGGGCGCTGGCCATTTTGCTGGGCTTTGTCATCCTCGCCGGGGCGACCATAAGCCAGGGCGGGCCATTCAGCGCCATGCTGCACGCCCCCCTCAATGCGTTCTGGGCAGCGACCGCCTTTCTCCTCACCTTTTTCGGTTTCAGTGCCAAGGCGGGGCTGCTCCCTCTGCATATCTGGCTGCCGGATGCCCACCCCGCCGCCCCCGCCCCGGTCTCCGCGCTGATGAGCGGGGCAATGCTGCAAATAGCCTTCTATGGCATGTTACGGGTGGACTTTCTCTTCCTCGGCAAGCTGGCCATGTGGTGGGGTCCTTTTGTCTTGATGGTGGGCCTCGCAACGGCCCTCTTCGGTGTGCTTTTCGCCGCCGTCCAGACCGACATGAAGCGCCTGCTGGCCTATTCCTCCATAGAAAATATGGGGCTGATCATGGTGGCTTTCGGCCTCGCCCTGATCTTCCGCGCACATGGGCTCAATGCCCTGGCGGCCCTGGCCCTGGCCGCCGCCCTGTATCACGCCCTTAATCATGCTTTCTTCAAGGGACTGCTTTTTCTCGGCAGTGGCAGCGTCCTGCACGGAGCCGGCAGCGTGGCCATGGATCGCCTGGGCGGCATGATCCGGCAGATGCCCCAGACCGCATTTTTCATGCTCCTGGGTACCCTCGCCATCGCCGGGTTGCCCCCGCTCAACGGCTTTGCCTCCGAATGGCTGCTCCTGCAAGCCTTTCTGCTATCCCCCGCCCTGCCCCAAAGTACCCTCAGTGCGGTCTTACCGTTGGCGGCCTCCGGCGTGGTGCTGGCGGTCGCTCTGGCGGCCTATGCCATGGTCAAGTTTTACGGCATCGCCTTTCTCGGCCAGGCGCGCGGCACCCGGCACGCCCACGAGGCCGGACGCTGGGAACGGTCGGCCATGGCCCTGCTGAGTGTCGCCTGCATTTTCCTCGGACTCTTTCCGGGTGTCCTGTTGAATCTGCTGCATCCCGTGTTGCAGGAGATGCTCGGTCAGGGTTTCGCCATCCAGCAAGGGTTGTGGCTGACCCCGGTCTCCGCACAACGCGCCAGTTACAGTCCGGTGATTTTCTTCCTCGGCATGGCGACCGCCCTCGGTCTGAGTTTTCTCCTGATCTGGAGTTTCTTCGGCCGGCCCCTGCGGCGCGTGCCGGCCTGGGCCTGTGGCTTTCCCATCCGGACCCCGGCCATGCAGGATAGTCCCATGGGTTTTGCGCAACCCCTCCTGCGCATATTCGCCCCGCTGTATCAGGCGGAGCGGCAGGCGAACGATGCCGGCCGCTGGCGGGTACGGATCGGCGAACCGGTGTACCGCGGCATCTATCAACCCCTGAACCGCATCGTCTTCTGGCTCTCGGCGCAGGTGTTGCGCCTGCAGCAGGGCCGCATCACCCTGTATCTGCTTTACAGTTTTCTGACCCTGTTGATCCTGCTGGCGCTCTGGCGATGACCGCCATACTTCTGGAAGGCATGCAGATCCTGCTGGTGGCCTTTCTGGCGCCACTCTTTGCCGGGCTGCTGCGGGCATTGCGGGCGATTCTGCAGAACCGGCGGCCGGCTGGCTGCTGGCAGAACTACCGCGATCTCTATCGCTTGTTCCATAAAGAATCCCTGCAGGCAGAGGGCACATCCTGGCTCTTCCGCTTTGCACCCTACGGGATTTTCGGAGCGTTCTGTCTGGCGGCCGGAATCATCCCCATTCTCGCCACCGGACTGCCTCTGGCACCAGCCGCCGATGTCATCGCCCTGGTGGGTTTGTTCGCCCTGGCGCGGGTTTTTCAGGTGCTGGCGGCCATGGATACGGGGACGCCCTTCGCCACCCTGGGTGCCCATCGGGAAATGCTGATCGCGGGGCTTGCGGAACCCGCCCTGCTGGCCGCTCTGTTTACGGCGTCTCTGCTCTCCCGGTCCACCTCGCTCAGCGTGATCGTCGCCCATCTGGAGCAACTGCGCTTTGCCCTGCACCCCAGCATGGTGTTCGCCGCTGCTGCCTTTTTCATGGTGCTGCTGGCCGAAAACGCACGGATTCCCGTGGATAATCCCGCCACCCATCTGGAGTTGACCATGATCCACGAAGCGATGCTCCTGGAATATTCGGGACGGCACCTGGCGCTCATGGAATGGGGCGCGCAGATCAAACTGGTGCTCTATGTGGCCATCGGCATTGCCCTGTTCCTGCCCTGGGGTATCGTGCCCGCCGCAGAAATTGCGGCCTTGCCCCTGACGCTGCTGGCCCTGCCGCTGAAATTCGCAGCCGCCGCCCTCATCCTGGCACTGGTCGAGACCTTACTCGCCAAACTGCGCCTCTTTCGCGCGCCGGAATTCATGGCCACGGCCTTTCTGCTCGGGGTCATCGGACTCCTGAGCTTCTTCATGCTGGGGGCGTGATATGACAATTACCGCACAGGGGCTTACCTGGGGTATCCCCCTGTTGAGACTCCTCGCTGCCCTGCTCTTGTTGTTGACTTTCGCCATGCTGGCGCAACGGCGGCTCCTCACCCTGATCCATCTGCTCGCCTGGCAGGGTATGGTCCTGGCGGCAGGCACCGCGCTGGTGGCACTGCTGACCGGGCAGTCGGAGTTGTGGTTTTCCGCGGCACTGACGCTCACGCTGAAAGCCATCCTGATCCCGACAGTCCTGCATCGTCTGTTGCGGCGTCTTCAGGTGCGCGGCGATGTCGAGGCAGTGCTCAACATCCCCCTGACCTTGCTCGCTGGCATCGCGTTGGTCATCTTCGCTTTTTTCCTCGCCGCGCCCATCACCGCCCTGACCGGTACGGTGACCCGCGGCATGGTCGGTATTGCCCTCGCCGCCGTGTTGCTCGCCTTCCTGATGATGATCACGCGGCGCAAGGCCATATCCCAGGTGGTGGGTTTTCTCGCCATAGATAACGGACTCTTCTTCGCCGCCACCAGTGCCACACTGGGGATGCCGATGGTCGTGGAACTGGGGGTGGCCCTGGATGCCCTGATCGGCTTCGTCATTCTCGGTATTTTCTTCTTTCAGATGCGGGAGACCTTCGACAGCATGGATCTCCAGCATCTCGAACAGATCCGGGAGGAATGATGCTGATCCTGCTGGTGCTGGCGTGCGCGGCGATCGGTATCCCCCTGCTCGCCCTCTGGGGCGACGGACGCCGGGGCGCCGCGCTGTTCATCGGCTTCAATACGCTGACCCTGCTGGCTATCCTGGCCCTCGCGGTGCAGGTGTTGCGCGACGGCGCATTTACCACTGACGGCGGGCAGTTCATGGTGGATGACCTCAGTATCGTGCTGGTATTGGTGGATGGGGTGGTGGCGCTCAGTACGGCATGGTTCTCCCGCAGTTATATGGCGCAGGAAATCGTCCACTGGTCGCTCTCCCGTCGGCGTGTCCGCCTCTATCACGCCATGTTCCAGACTTTCCTCACCACGATGCTGCTGGCCTTGCTGACCAACAACATGGGCATCCTCTGGGTGGCCATGGAAGGCGCCACCCTGTCCACGGTCTTGCTGGTGAGCCTCTTCCGCACGGCGGAAGGCCTGGAGGCCGCCTGGAAATATTTCATCCTCTGCGGCGTCGGCCTGGCGATGGCGCTGTTCGGTACGATCCTGCTGTATTTCGCCGCCCAGAAAGTGCTGGGGCACGGTGCGGACGCGTTGCTGTGGACGCGTCTGGAAGCCGTGCGCCGTCAATTACAGCCGCAGGTCATGGCCATCGCCTTCATCTTCATGCTGGTGGGCTACGGAACCAAAATCGGCCTGAGCCCGCTCAACAACTGGCTGCCGGATGCCCACGCCAGCGGCCCAAGCTCGGTTTCGGCGGTACTTTCCGGGCTGCTGCTCAACGTGGCCCTCTACGCCGTTCTGCGCGCCAAGGTACTGGTAGATGGTGCCTTGGGTCCGAATTTCGCGGGTCGGCTGCTGATGGGTTTCGGTTTGCTTTCCCTGCTGGTAGCGGCCTTTTCCATGCTGCGGCAGCGGGACGTCAAGCGACTTTTCGCCTATTCCTCCATCGAACATATGGGACTCGCCACCTTCGCTTTCGGGATCGGCGCGCCACTGGCAAGCTTCGCGGGTTTGCTGCACATGATCAGCCATAGCCTGACCAAGTCCTCGGTGTTTTTCTCGGTCGGACACGCGGTACAGAGCTTCGGCAGTCGGGAAATCCAGCGCATCCGCGGCTTACTGGAACTCAGCCCCCTCCTGGGCTGGGCACTCATGCTGGCGGTGCTTTTTATCCTGGGGATGCCACCCAGCGGACTTTTTCTCAGTGAATTTCTCATTGTCGCCAGCACCCTGCAGGTCCAACCCTGGCTAACACCTTTGCTATTATTGGGATTGGGTGTCGCCTTCGCCGGAATTTTTCCGCGCCTGCAGGGGATGGTCTTCGGGTCGGCCCCGGAAGGCATCGCCCGTCAACCCGTCTCCGGCATCATCCCGATTTTCATTCAACTGGCGCTCGTTATCGTACTCGGGACATTCATCCCCTGGATGCTGGTCCAATGGATGCAGCATGCCGCACTGCTCCTCCATGGATAGGGACACCATCATGCCTAACCCATCACTGCGCGTACTGGCTACTTTCAGACATTGGGGCACGACATTGCCGGTGTGGTCCGGCCGCCTCCATAAAGACTATTGGCCGCTTGCCGCTCAGAACATCCGTGCGCAGGGTGGACGTCTGCTGGCCCTCTGGGGCGAGGACCGCCGCACCACGGAAGCGGGCTATCTCGTCCATGCGGCATTTCTGTCCGAGACAGGCATCGTCCGCACGGAAATGATCGTGGACCCGACCACTGCCGCCTACCCGAGTCTAGCCGCCATTTTCCCGGGCGCTCTGCGCATGGAACGCGCCCTGTATGATCTGCTGGGTATCCGCGCGACGGGGGTAAATGATACCCGTCCCTGGCTGCGGCATGCGGCCTGGCCTGCTGATCAATTTCCCCTGCGCACCGATTTTTCTGGAGAAGGTCTGGATATCGCCGCAGATCGCGACTACACCTTCCTGCCCGCGAGCAGCCCGGACACCCATGAGATTCCAGTCGGCCCCATACATGCCGGCATCATCGAGCCGGGGCATTTTCGCTTTCAGGTCCTGGGGGAGGAAATCCTGCGCCTGGAGGAGCGTTTCGGTTATACGCACAAAGGCGTGGAGCGCCTCTTCCAGGGTTTGGATGTGGCGGGGGGCGCGCGCCTGGCCGGGCGCATCAGCGGCGACAGTACGGTGGCTTATGCCTGGAGCTATGCTCAGGCGGTGGAGCAGATCACCTCCACGCAGGTGCCAGAACGTGCCCAATGGCTGCGCGCCCTCTGCCTGGAGCGGGAGCGACTGGCCAATCATCTCGGTGATCTTGGCGCCATCGGTAATGATGCCGGTCTGGCCTTCGCCCTGACTCAGTTTCAGGCCCTCAAAGAGGACCTGCTGCGCGAGAATCAGCACTATTTCGGGCATCGCTATCTCATGGACAGGGTCTTGCCCGGTGGGGTGGCCTTTGATCTCACGGCGGCGGCCATCGCGGCCCTCCAAGGTGGGGGGCGGACACTCAAAACCGCCGTCCGGCGCCTGCAGGAAATCCTCGCCGAGCACGGTGGCCTGCGCGACCGGGTGGTGCAACTGGGCATAATCCCCCCAGAACGGGCGGCGCACCTGGGACTCATGGGGGTCGCCGGCCGCGCCAGCGGTCAGGCCTGGGACCTGCGGGTACAGTTCCCCCACCCCCCCTATGACCAACTCCAGGTCCAGATGGCCACAGCCACGGGAGGCGATGTCGCGGCACGCATGGCTGTACGTTTTCAGGAAATTTTCGAGTCACTGCGTCTGCAGGAGGAAATGCTCCGGAAACTGCCGGACGGTAACATATACCACCCGCTGGATCTCCAGGATGCTGTGGGTGAAGGTATCGGTTGGGTGGAGGGTTGGCGGGGCGAGATATTCTTCTGGCTGCGCATCGAGCACGGACAAGTCCGCCGCTGCCATCCTCAGGACCCCTCGTGGACCCTCTGGCCAGCATTGGAAGAAGTCGTTCTGCGCGACATCGTCGCGGATTTTCCGCTTATCAACAAATCTTTCAACCTGAGTTACAGCGGCCATGACCTTTGAGCACAGCGCCTGGGCGCTTCCCGAAAGGAGACGGTGATGTATCGGATACTGCGTGAGGCCCTGCGGCTGGGAAAAGCCGGGGAAAAACCGCCACGGACCCAGCGGGACCCAGCATCAGCCAGCCCCTCCTGCTTCCGCCACAGTCTCAGCATCCGCCATGTGGACGCGGGCTCCTGTAATGGCTGCGAATTGGAGCTCCATGCCCTAGGCGGCCCCCACTATGGCCTGGAGCAGGCCGGTTTTCGCTTCACGGCATCCCCGCGCCACGCCGATGTGCTGACAGTGAGCGGGCCGGTGGCCCGTCACATGGTCGCGGCGCTGCACGACTGCCACAACGCCATGCCCGAACCCCGGCGAATCATCGCCATTGGCGACTGCGCCTGTTCTGGCGGTGTGTTCCGGGGCAGTTATGCGGTCATGGATGGTGTCGCAGAGACATTGCCAGTGGACCTGCAGATACCGGGCTGCCCGCCAAATCCTGACGCTTTGTTGCAGGGGCTGTTGCGGGTGTCCGGGGACAGGGCGGAAACCTGATGGTACGGCACACCATCTCTCTTCCGTTCAGGACTTGACCGCCTACTGATAGACGACCAGCAGAAATTGCCAATAATATTTTACTTATGGGATCAATAAGATTCTTCGGGTATGTCGACCGAATTGGGGGTGCTAGAATAAAAACAGGTTTACATATCCCATTATAATAATATCTGTATAGTGAGAGCGGGTATTCCGGATCAAATGTGATGTGACATTGGCAGCTAAATCAATCTCTTTACCGTTAATATGAGCGAGGAACAACTATGGATCAATCTAATCGTTATGCCGATCTTTCTTTGAAAGAAACAGACCTTATCGCTGGTGGTAAGCACATTCTGGTGGCCTACAAGATGAAGCCCAAGGCCGGCCACGGCTATCTGGAGGCCGCCGCCCACTTTGCCGCCGAGTCTTCCACCGGCACCAACGTCGAGGTCTCCACCACCGACGACTTCACCAAGGGCGTGGATGCGCTGGTTTATCACATCGATGAAGCCACCGAAGATATGCGCATCGCTTATCCGCTGGATCTGTTCGACCGCAACGTCACCGATGGCCGCATGATGATCGTCTCCTTCCTGACACTGGTCATCGGCAACAACCAGGGCATGGGCGACATCGAGCACGGCCAGATGATCGACTTCTTCATGCCCCCGCGCGCCATTCAGTTGTTCGACGGCCCGGCCAAGGACATTTCTGATCTGTGGCGTATCCTCGGCCGCCCGGTCAAGGACGGCGGCTATATCGCCGGCACCATCATCAAGCCCAAGCTGGGTCTGCGCCCCGAACCCTTTGCCGCAGCGGCTTACCAGTTCTGGCTCGGTGGCGATTTCATCAAGAACGACGAACCCCAGGGCAACCAAGTGTTCGCTCCGGTGAAAAAGACCATCCCGCTGGTGTATGACGCCATGAAACGCGCCATGGACGAAACGGGCGAAGCCAAGCTGTTCTCCATGAACATCACCGCCGACGACCACTATGAGATGTGCGCCCGCGCCGACTTCGCCCTGGAAACCTTTGGTCCCGACGCCGACAAGCTGGCCTTCCTGGTGGATGGCTTCGTGGGTGGCCCCGGCATGATCACCACGGCACGTCGCCAGTACCCCGGGCAGTATCTGCACTACCACCGCGCCGGCCACGGCATGATCACCTCGCCCAACGCCAAGCGCGGCTACACCGCCTTCGTGCTGGCCAAAATGGCCCGCCTGCAGGGTGCCTCCGGCATTCACGTGGGTACCATGGGCTACGGCAAGATGGAGGGCGGTGCCGACGACCGCAACATCGCCTACATGATCGAGCGTGATAGCGGTGACGGCCCCGTCTACCATCAGGAGTGGTACGGCATGAAGCCCACCACCCCCATCATCTCTGGCGGCATGAATGCCCTGCGTCTGCCCGGTTTCTTCGAAAACCTGGGCCACGGCAACGTGATCAACACGGCAGGCGGCGGTTCCTACGGCCATATTGACAGCCCGGCAGCGGGTGCGGCTTCCCTGCGTCAGGCTTACGAGTGCTGGAGGGTGGGTGCTGATCCCATTGAGTACGCCAGGGAACACAAGGAATTCGCCCGTGCCTTCGAGTCCTTCCCCAGTGATGCCGATAAGCTCTATCCAGGTTGGCGCGAAAAGCTGGGCATGCACAGGTAGGTCATCTACAGGCTCTGGTCCATCAGATAAAAACGCTCCTATCCGGGGGCGTTTTTATATCACCCCGACCAAATAACTCTCCCTACTCCGGCAGCAGACGCGCCGCCTCCTGATCCAGCAAAAAATCCCGGAAAGCCTGAGCCGCCGCTGAAAGGCGCTTACCCTGACGGTGTACCAGATACCAGTGGCGTTCGATGGGCATGCCTTGCACATCCAGCACCGCCAGATGTCCCGCCAGCAACTCTTCCCGCACCGTATGCAGAGAAGCGATGCCCAGTCCCATACCGGCGCGTACCGCATGTTTGATGGCTTCGTGGCTGCTGACTTCAATGCTCGCATGCAGCATGACGCCGGCCTTTTCAAAGAACCGCTCTCCGACAATCCGCGTCCCCGAACCCGACTCCCGCATAATGAAGGGATAAGCCGCCACAGCT
>JAKAVW010000383.1 GCA_021827445.1 Pseudomonadota bacterium | reverse complement strand
CGGTAGGTGGATCTTTTCGTCGAGACTATTATACCGGAAACCCTTACAGATTGGGCCTTTCAATCTATTCTTGCCTTACTCCATCGCGGGATTAGGGAAAAATGCTGCTTTAAGGCGGTGGCCACGGCGGGCTGGACAAAAGCGTCCACATCCCCCCCCAGACGGCTGATTTCACGCACGAGGCTGGAAGAGAGAAAAGTATACTGATCGGAGGTCATCAAGAAGAGGGTCTCAATCTGGGCATCCATGCGCCGGTTTATGGAAGCCAGTTGAAACTCATGCTCAAAATCCGATATGGCGCGCAGCCCGCGCAGGATCAGATGGGTCTTTTCCTCCTGAAGCAGGTGAATGAGCAGGCCAGGAAAGGGCCGTACCCGCACCCCAGGCACCCCGCCTAAAGTTGCCTCAGCGAGCGCGACCCGTTCTGCGAGAGGGAAAATGGTCGTTTTCGCCGTTTGGGCGGCTACCGCCACTACGACCTCGTCGAAGAGCGCTGCTGCGCGCCGCACCAGATCCTCATGGCCATTCGTGATGGGATCGAAGGTGCCGGGATAAATAATCCGGCGCTCTATGTGGGGTTTAGTCATGGGGATGCTCCGGCAAAATGGTATAGAGAGTATGGTGCGAATCGCCGCAGCGACCGCTCCGATAAGCGCGCCAATGACTGGGGATGGCGGCGTCATCCCATTGCTCTGCAGCGGAGGTCTCCAGGTATAGCCAGCCTTCTACAGCGAGGTGCTGACTACTCCACAATAAGGGGGCCATCCGCGCTGGCCAGCCTTGGTCAAAGGGCGGATCAGCGAAGATGATATCAAAAGGTTGAGAGCGATGTTGCAGGTATCCCCATGCATCTGTGCCGGCTAACTGCTGCGCTGCTACGTTGCAGGCGGCCAGATTCCGGGACAAGAGCTGGCGGTGTTGTGGGTTTTTCTCAATGAAGACCACTTCTTGCGCGCCGCGTGACCAGGCTTCCAGTCCCAGCGCGCCGCTCCCTGCAAAAAGATCCAGCACCCGTGCTCCGGCCACCTGCCCTCCCAGCCAGTTGAACAGTGTCTCGCGCACAGCGCCCGGTGTGGGGCGCAGGGAACGACCGGCCGGGGTGAGCAAGCGCCGCCCGCGATGACGACCCGCGATAATAGAGACGCTCATACAGACCGATTCCGCCCTAAGAAATACTTCTCATGGCGCGGTGCGGCATTGCACGCATTGTTCGATTCCGCCCTTCGGTGGATAATGAAAAAATTCATAGTGTCTGAGGTTTGTTTAGCCCAATGGTGTTCGACTGGTTCAAGCGTAACAAAAGCCTTCCTGCGGGGGAAACATCGTCCGAAGAAGTGATCTCCCCGCTTGCTGAGGGGCCGGCTACAGCGGAAGAGGTCGCAGCGGCGGAAGCCTTTTCCGATGCACCCGGAAAAGGGCTTCTCTCCCGTCTTCGACAAGGCCTGACCCGGAGCCGGGAACAACTGGTCGAGGGTGTGGGGCGTCTGGTACTCGGTAAAAAGGTCATTGATGCAGAATTGCTGGAGGACCTGGAAGCCTTACTGCTGCAAGCGGATCTGGGCACCGCTGCAACCCATGAAATCATGAACAGCGTGACGGAACGGGTGCGTCGTCAGGAGCTCACGGACCCCAACGCGCTTCAGACAGCATTGCGCGAGTCACTCCTCGACATCCTGCGTCCCCGCGCGCAACCGTGGTCGCCCGAGAAAGGGCGTTCTCAGGTCTTGCTCATGGTGGGCATCAACGGGGCGGGCAAAACGACCACCATCGGCAAGCTGGCGGCGCACTGGAAGGCCGAGGGTTTCGGTATTGTCCTCGCTGCCGGAGACACCTTCCGCGCCGCCGCCGTGGAGCAGTTGCAGGGCTGGGGTAAACGGGTGCAGGTGCCCGTGGTGGCGCAGGGGACGGGTGCCGATAGTGCTTCCGTGGTCTTTGATGCGCTGACTACGACCCGCGCGCGCGGCAGCGAATTGCTCATCGCCGATACCGCCGGACGCCTTCATACCCAGGGCCATCTCATGGAAGAGCTGAAGAAGATCAAACGAGTCCTCGGCAAACAGGACCCGGAGGCGCCACAGCAGATCTGGCTGGTGCTGGATGCGGGCACCGGCCAGAATGCCCTTAATCAGGTGCGTCAGTTTCACGATGCGGTAGGGTTGACGGGTATTTGCATCACCAAGCTGGATGGCACCGCCAAAGGTGGCGTGGTGGCGGCTATTGCCAAGGCCCTGCCCATCCCTATTCGCTATATCGGCGTTGGAGAGCAGGTCGAAGATCTACGTCCCTTTGACCCCGAATCTTTTGTCGATGCCCTTTTTGCGGAGTCGAAGTCATGATCGAGTTTATCAACGTCACCAAGCATTACCCCGGACGGCATCACGTCCTCCGCGAGCTGAGTCTGCATTTGCGTAAAGGCGAGATGGCCCTGCTGACCGGGCCTTCTGGCGCTGGTAAAAGTACGCTGCTCAAGTTGCTGCTGCGTTTGGAAGATGTCAGTCGCGGCACGCTGATGGTCAATGGCGTCGATGTCTCCACCCTCAGGCGCCGTCATATTCCCGCCTACCGGCGGCGTATCGGTGTCGTCTTTCAGGACCATAAGCTGCTGATGGATCGCGATGTGTTCAGTAATGTGGCGCTGACTTTGCAGGTGGGAGGCCTCACGGGTCGGCAGATACAAAGCCGGGTACGGGCGGCGCTGGAGAAGGTGGGGCTGGGGGATCGGGCGCAGGATTTGCCCGCGACCCTGTCTGGCGGTGAGCAGCAACGTGTGGGCATTGCCCGTGCTATCGTCCACACTCCGGAAATTTTGCTGGCGGACGAACCGACGGGTAATCTCGATAACTCCCTGAGCACGGAGATTCTTGATCTCTTTCGCGACTTTCATCACCATGGAACGACCGTGCTGGTGGCCACCCATGATCAAGCGCAAGTCAATCGCCTCGGCCTGCCGGTATTTCATCTGGAACAGGGCCGTCTGCACACTCCTGAGGAGGACAAGGCGTGAATCTCCATATTC
>JAKAVW010000027.1 GCA_021827445.1 Pseudomonadota bacterium | reverse complement strand
CGCCAAGGGGAAACCGGGACACTGTTCCGGCATCGTGGGCACCGATTCCGGAAAATCCACAAAAGTGCCCACGATCAATCGTAATGGCTGCCCACGATGCCCCGGAATACGCACCATGCCGTGACCCCCCTAAGAAACAGGGCATATTATCACTGTTTATAACGCTAATTTTAATAAGACAGCAACTCGACCTCAAAATGCCAGACATCAAAAGTCATCTTGCACACATGGAGGCATCCATATAAGTTACCTCTGAAGTTTGGCGATTGCCCAAGCAGCAATTTTCTTAACATCAGGATCTCTATCGAAAATGGCTTCGCGTAAACTTTCGATTGCAACGGGATTCCTGATTTCGCCTAGACACATTGCGGCTTCTTTTCGAACGTTGCTCATAGGGTGCCTCAGCATGTTTATTACGTCATATACAGCATCGAAACATTGTATTCTCCCAATTGCCACCAAAATCTTAGAAATAACCTGCCACTGCGCCTCAGATGTCAGTAGCTTGACCACCTGATCACAGGTACCAGCAGCCCCAAGTTTCGCTATCGTTGCTGCAGCTTCTGCCCTGACCTGCCACTCAATGTCCTGCAAGCATTGAAGGGCAGCGGCCAAAGTATCGGGAGTTGATGAATATCCTATTGCACCGACAGCAACACGCCTAACTTCTGGATCAACGTCGTTTACAGCCACTTCGGACAAACAGTGGCTATATTCCTGATTTTGCAGGTAACCAAGCACACCGACGCACTCTAAACGAACATCTCGTGAAGAGTCGCTCACGCCTTTCAAAGCATGTTTAGCGACATTGGGAAGGCGTAGCGGCCTAAGGGCTTTGAATACAGCAGACCTTACAAAATCATCGTTACACTCCAGCCACGACTCATATATGTCACCCAGCTCAGCTACATTACACTCAGACAAAGTATCCGCGGCTGCTCTTCTTACATGTTCATCCTTATCCAGAAGAAGCCTAAGTAAGGGCTCTAACATGTACACTCCAGGAAAGTCTGCAATCGCCCTTGCGGCTTCCTCTCTTACTGTGCTGCATGAATCCTGAAAACCGCCGAGAATCAGTTCAATAGCAGTTTCCTTGTCTGATTCAATTGCGTTAAGTATAACCAAACGCCTCACATCTGGATCTGTATTCAAGCCACTGCTATCATTTGACATAAGTTCCCCATTTTAATATGCTGATTTACTTGACAAGGTACGGGATTTCAACTGTTAATGCGTGAGTTGGGCAATCCACTTCACAAGGCGTACAATACCAACATTCATCATACTGCATGAGAGCGACACCATTCTTCATGTCAATAACAAGAACATCAAGAGGACATACATCAACACATACTTTACACCCTTTGGACGCAATGCATTTATCAGCATCGACGGACACCGGGACTTTTACAGACATTGACGCTGTAGCCATTATAATACCCCCAGTAATGATTTAAACCATCTCTTTTGTTATAATACGTAATTGTTCATAGGCTCGCACCTCGTTGGGGTTTGGTTCAAATATATATGGTTCCCAAGGCATTTTTTTGCATGCCATTTTCCCCTCAGTATTCCTATATAGCTGAACATGGCAATCCCAACTAGCATCCTTTTGCGGATAATCGACCCGATAATGATACAAACCCCATCGGCTTTCAGTCCTGTACAGAGATGATACCGCTGCCATTTCTGCACAATCGAGAATGTCATGAACTTCCAAAGCCCTTAGAAGATTATGTGGGCAGTCTGCCCAGAGATTATCTAAATCATAACGAATTTCTGAAAAACGCCGTAGCCCAATCTCCATTTTATTTGTCACTTTAGGAGGCTGAAGATAATCGTTAACTATTCTTCTTATTTTATATTCCATCTGATAAGGTGTAATGCCTTCTGTTCGTTTTAATGGTCTGAGTATTCTTTCACATTCTTGTATTATGTAATCGCTGTCGGTAATATCCTGATCCATGTTCACACAATACTTTACAGCCTCTAGCCCTGCGATTTCGCCGTACACAAAAGCCCCTAACATGTAGTTATGAGGTACGCACGCAACATCCCCAGCGGCATAAAGTCCGGGAATGGATGTCTCAGCTCGTTCATTGACCCATATACCTGATGCGCTATGGCCACTGCACAGACCAATTTCAGAAATATGCATTTCAATCATATCCTGTCGGTAATCGGTTCCTCTGCCCGCGTGAAAACGGCCTCGGCTTGGACGTTCATTGGTGTGTAAAATATTTTCTATTGTCGAAATGGTTTCTTCTGCCAAATGGTTTACTTTTAGAAAAACTGGGCCGTTCCCCCCTTCTAGCTCTTTAAAAAACTCGAGCATCATTTGGCCACTCCAGTAGTCACATTCTATAAATCGCTCGCCTTGAGCATTGGCGGTATAACCACCCATTGGTCCGGTTACATATGCGCAAGCCGGGCCATTGTAATCCTTAATCAATGGATTAATTTGAAAGCACTCAATGCCCGATAGTTCTGCGCCGGCATGAAATGCCATGGCGTAGCCGTCACCCGCATTAGTGGGATTTTCATATGTTCCGAAAAGATAACCAGAAGAAGGAAGGCCAAGGCGTCCGGCAGCACCTGTACAAATGATAACGGCTTTAGCTTTAATGTGAGCGATTTCCGCTGTTCTTGTGTCGACCGCCACGACTCCCGAAACCCTATGCTCAGCCCCGACGGTAACGCGAGTTACTTTATATCGATTCGTGACTTCAACTCTATGTTTCCTAAGTAGTCGATACAGGATTTTTTTTACATTATGTCCTTCTGGCATCGGAAGCACATAATTGCCGAGATGATGCACTTTTTTTACTGCAAACTCTCCAGTCTCGTCTTTTTCAAATTTTACCCCCCATTTATCAAGTCGCTGAATCATTTGAAAGCTATTTTCTGCATATGCTAGTATTGCCTGCTGGTTCACAATTCCATCATTGGCTATAGTAATTTCTCTCACATATTGCTCAGGAGTAGCATGGCCTGGAATAACTGCATTATTTAGACCGTCCATACCCATGGATATGGCTCCGCTGCGCTTTACATTGGCTTTTTCAATTAACATAACATTTAAATGTGGGTTTTCTTCCTTGGCTCTAATTGCAGCCATTGGTCCGGCGGTTCCCCCACCGACAACAACTATATCAACGTCGAGTTCTGAATATTGCATGTCCATATTTTCTGTCCTTACTAGTTACGTTTTAGGCCTGTCTTATATTTAAGCATGTCACCGCGGTAATATAAGTGCTCATAATCTATCGGAGATCCATCTGCTGAATAAGTAAGCCGTTCCATTCTTAATATTGGCGAACCTTCTTCAATTTTCAGGAGACTGGAAAGAGCATCGTCTGAGAGCACCGCTTCTAATTGTACTTCTGCATGGCCTAGTTTTATTGCATACTTATTCTCTACGATAACAAAAATATCTTCAGTCGCGAGATCTTCGAGTATCAACCTTCTACCGATGCTGGACGGTACATATGTAATATCAACGGAGATAGGTACCCGGTCTAGGTAGCGTAACCGGCGGATTTCCATAATGTCGCTGCACCCTATCCTTAATTTAGAACTTGCCAACTTGTTATCTACTCGTTCACTGTAACCAAGAAGCGTTGAGAATGTTTCATGGCCATTTGTTATCATTGCTTCACCAAAGCCCTGCAACGAAATTAGTTCTTGAGTTGCCTTTGGCCGAGATACGAATGAGCCTTTTCCAGGAACTTTAAATATCAGTCCTTCTGATTGCAGACACCTTAGTGCTAGTCGTACTGTTGATCTACTTACGTTGAATGCTCTCATCATTTCGCTCTCTGAAGGCATCTGAGTGTTTGGAGCATAGGTTCCGTCAAGTATGCTCGATCGAATTTGCTCTTTTAATTGCGAGTAAAGCGGATGCATGGAAATGATGGGTGAGTGCGCTTGTTCTAGTGATGTCATTGTCAGTGATTCCATATCTGATACATGTACCTATAGGCAGCAATATGTGTGCCAATTTGGTGATACATAAAAATACAATAAAAACAAATTGTTATATCTTTATGATTTATCCATCCTGCACACGGTGCTCCATAATTGGGCATCATTATGGTGCATTGCACAAGAAGTGCGCAGCAGGTAGATTTTATTGTCTGTATTGACTGAGTCTCCCGAGCCGCGGGTCTATGAACACATGAGTGACATAGCCTTGCCCTTTTCCTGGGACCTCATCAGTCGCTTCTCTGCACTTCTATAGTGCGCATAATATGCATACAATAGCCTGTGGACATCGACCTCGATCCGAACAAGGGGCTATTAACCTCCAAAAGCATGCCGTCAGGCAGCGAGAAGAGGCGGTGGTCCTGCTAGTCCGCTCGTCTTGGTGTTGGATCATCTCTGCGCGCCGTGCTACCAAGAAAGAGGTGAAAAGCTATGCGTAAAGAATACGATTTCAAGGAAGCAAAACGCGCCCAGGATATACCGGCCTTGGCACAACTGCAGGCTCAGACCAAGCCCGGCAAGGTGCGTATCACGAATGTATGTCGATACCGAAGTGCTGCTGGCGTTCCGCGAACGTGCGGGGCAAGAAGAAAAAGAGTACCAGACCCTCATGAATGAGGCCCTGGCCGCCGCCATGCGCCCGGGAAGCGGCACCCGTAACGGAAGAAAAACTGCGGCGTATCCTCCGGGAGGAGAGCCACGTCGCTTGACCATTGCATCAGAATATTGCTCGTGAAGTCCTTGCCGCAGGCTTCAGCAAAAACTCGGTCGGCAGCCGGTCTATGCCCGCAACAACGAGCACTTTGGGCCAAGTGGTCTTATGGGGGGTGGCGTAGGGGGAGGTTGCATGAGTGACATGGTCATCTTTGAGGCGGACACCCGGCAGGTGGAGGTGCGGCTTGAGGGGGAAACCTTTTGGATTACCCAGAGCCAGATGGCGGAGCTATTTGCCACTTCTGCGGACAATATCAGTCTTCACTTAAAAAATATATATAAAAATAATGAGTTAGATGAAAAAACAACTGCCGAGGATTTCTCGGTAGTTCGTCAGGAAGGGGTCAGACAGGTCGAACGCCAGCTCAAACACTACAACCTGGACGCCATCATCTCGGTCGGCTACCGCGTCAACTCCACCCAAGCCACCCGCTTTCGCCAGTGGGCCACGCGAGTGCTGCGCGAGCATCTGACCCAAGGATTCAGCATAAATGAATATCGGCTGGCCCAGCAGGGACTGGTCGAGTTGGAGCAGGCGGTGAACCTGTTGAGCAAGACCTTGACCCGGCAGGAATTGGTGACTGACATCGGCCGCGAAGTGGTCAGCCTGATTCTAGGCTATGCCAAAACCTGGCGCCTGCTGCTGGACTACGACGAGGACAAGCTCGGTGTACCCGTCGGTGCGCAGCCTGCTCGTGGGGTCTTGGGTTTTGAGGAGGCGCGCCGGGCGCTGGATGCGCTGGCCGATGCATTAAGAAGCCGTGGCGAGGCCAGCGATCTGTTTGCCCGCGACCGGGGCGATGGGTTGGCGGCCATCCTCGGCAATATCGAGCAGACCATGTTTGGCGATCCGCTGTACCAAACCCGCGAGGAGCGGGCCGCCCATTTGCTCTATTTCGTGATCAAGAACCACCCGTTTTCAGACGGAAACAAACGCTCCGGGGCCTTTCTGTTCCTGTTATACCTGCGTCAGGAAGGCATGAGCCTGACCCTGGATGAAAACGGCCTGACGGCGCTGACGCTGCTGATCGCCGAGAGCGACCCGACGGCCAAGGATTTGATGGTGCGGCTGGTGATGAACCTGTTGGCTGTGGGCTCCGACACGAAAGGGGATGCATGAACTACACCGAAGATACCCTCGTCCAGCAACCACCGCCGACTACCTGGAGCAGCAGCTCGGATGGAAATCGGTGTATGCCTATAACCATGCAGAACCGGCACGGGTGAAAATTCGCCCGGTTGGCGACAAACGGCTACTTTGCGATACCTAAAAACACCGCCAGGCAACGACTCACCTCTATTATCACCTGCTCACTAACGGAACCAAATACGGGACCCAACTTATCGCGCTTTACCGTCATTGCCTTATCGACCATGATCTGTGAAGTCTTTTGTAATCCATTGGTCCCGTCAGGATGTACTGTTATCCGGAACAATGGCGCATTCACCAGCGTTCCCGACAGTAGTAACACGGTGACGGTCGCCTGCTCGCTAAACTGATCAGATTGCACCACCAGCGCCGGTCTCGGTTTCCCGAAGTCACCCCGTATGGCCACCGTCAACAAATCACCGCGCCGCGCGTCGTTCACTCGTCCAGATCATCCAGTGCGTCATCCAGGAACCCCATCAAATCCGTATCCGCCTTATCTGCCTGGGCAGCCAATCGGGATTGGCGATGGCACTCTTCCGCAAATCCGGGGCGGCGCGTGTCTGGCACCCAGATTTGAACTGGACGGAGGCCAGCTTTGCGCAGAGCTTCGCGGCACTTTTGGACGCGCTCATTCACGTGGGTGGTCATCATGAAATCCTCTCTTGAGTGACCCGGAGCAGTATGCTCAGATAATTTGTTACATGCAACAAATCGGCGCGTCACAGTGCGTCCCAACGGCCGGATCAGACTGTGGGCACTCCAGAATTATGCCACACCAGCCCCAGACCGTCTAAAGAGGGCTGCTCTGCGCCGCCTCGATAAGAGGATGATGGTGTACTACAGAATGCTGCACATTCAACCAATCCCGGTAACTATGGTGGACCCAGGCGTACGCAGGATGGGGGCGGTGTTGTGCCCTCAGCCCGAGCGCCCGACGGGGGCATAAAGGTATTCATAAAAGTTGTCCATGGCGATGCCTTGCGTGTCGTAGCCCGTGGCATCAACGACATGGCCTTTTCTGGTGCCTATGGCGACCATACAGGGATGCCGGGCGGGAAGCGCGCTGGCTGCGACGAAAGAGGGACCTCTGCGGCCACAGGCGTTGGTGGGATATTCCTGATTCAGGCGGGAGATCAGCGTCTGTACTATGTGCCGGGCTTGCAGCGGAGATGCGGCGGCGAAGGCGCGCTCGTTGTGCCAGGCGGCTTCTATGGCTTGGCGTTCCTGGTCGGTAGTTGCTTGTGAGAGCGCTTCCTGGTGCAGTTGATCCAGAGCCTGCAAGGTGACATAGAGATCCGCGCGCGCGCCGCTTTGCTGGTCAATGACGTGAACGCTCAGGGCGATGGCAAGGGCGCCATAGGCAATAATGACGAGGCCGAGTATCCAGGCAAAACGCAGACGGGCGGAGGCGGACGGACGTTCTGCCATCAGGAATGCCGACGCTGGATCGGGTGGCGGCGCCGGGCGGGCTGCGGTGTCCGGCGATCGGCGATACTGCCTTCTTCATGCCGCACCTGCAGGCGGTTTTCGGCGGCGAAGCGCATGATTTCGGCAAAGGCCTCCGGGCGAATCTCCTCAAGGCTTTCGTCTATGATAATGGCGGCGTTGCCATTGATGGTGGCGGGTTCAATGAGGGGCAGGTAATGAATTTTATGATCCGCGCCGAAATGGGCCAGTCCAACCCCTTCAATGAGCATCTCCGCCCAGGCGGAGGGGCGGAATTTACCACCGCTTTCGGTAACGCCGTCAATGATGATCATGGATGCCTGCGCTCCTCGGAGAAGTGGGCGATAATAGCGCCCCTTTCGGAGAGAATGAAGGGGGTCACAGAACGGTCTCAACCGGGGTCTGGTGTTCGCAAAGGCTGTCCATGTACTGGGTGAAATCGGCACCTACCTCAGGGTGTAACTTGCCAAAGGCGATGGTTGCTTTTAAGTAGCCAAGTTTATCGCCACAATCAAAGCGCTGCCCGGAAAAGCGATAGGCCAGCACCTGCCGCTCATTCAACAGGTGGGCAATAGCATCTGTCAGTTGAATCTCACCACCCGCACCTTGCTGAGTCTGTTCCAGAAAGTGAAACACCCGCGCGGGGAGGATGTAGCGTCCAACCACACCCAGATTAGAGGGTGCATCCTCTGGCTTGGGCTTTTCGACGATGCCGCTAATCTGATAAATACGATCATCCCAGGGCCGTGCATCGACTACGCCGTAGCGGGTGGAATGCTCACGTTGAATTTCTTCAACGCCGAGGATGCCTGCTTGATAGCGGTGGTACTGTTCTACCATTTGCGCGAGCACGGGTGGCTCACTCAGCATGAGATCGTCTGCCAGTAAAACCGCAAAGGGTTCGTCACCAACCACCGGGCGCGCCATCAGCACGGCATGCCCGAGTCCAAGGGGGTAGGGCTGGCGTAGAAAAATGGTGCTGACATGGCTGGGCAGGATGTTCCGCACTTGCTCCAGCAAAGCCGTCTTGCCACGTTTTTCCAACTCAATTTCTAGTTCGTAAGAAACGTCGAAGTGATCTGCGATAGCACGCTTGCCGCGCCCGCTGATAAAAATGAGTTGATCGCAGCCTGCGGCGATCGCCTCCTCTACAGCATACTGAATGAGTGGCTTGTCCACTACCGGCATCATTTCCTTGGCATTGGCCTTGGTGGCCGGGAGAAAACGAGTACCCAGCCCGGCCACGGGGAAGACCGCCTTACGTACTTCAGCCATACTTCATCTCCTTGTGCTGTGGCAAGAGTGTAACGAAGACTGCGGGTTTGCCGCAAAGCGCCCACTGAACCGGGCCATCATTGGTCCGGTTCAGGATGACTGGTCGCTGTCTGTCTGGTTGATTCAGTGGTGGCACCCAGCTTATCACGGATGGCTTTCCCTCCCCCCACTCCGCCTGCCATAGCGAAGCGCAGAGCCTGTTGCGGGGTGAGATCGGGCAGGGGGATGACTTTGTCGCGGGGCACGAGGCAGGTGAAGCCGCCGACGCCATAGCTCATGGGGATAAACACCGCGATGCAATCCTCGGGCAGGCGGGGCAGTTCGCTGAGGGTGTCGCGCGTGACCAGACCGATGATGTAGCCCATGTCGCCACCCTGGCGAACCAGTACGGCGCTGCGGAAACCACGGTCCGTCCCACCAAATAGCAGGTCTACCGTTTCCTGAATCGTGCTGTAGAGACTGTGCAGTACGGGAATGCGTTCAAGTACGGCGTTCAGTTTTTCAAAAATCCAGGCGGTCAGGACATGGGAAGCGAGAAAACCGACACCAAGAATAGTCATCAGCGTCAGCAACAAGCCCAGGCCGGGGATATCAACGCCAAAAAGCGCCCTGATCGGTGTCTCAAAAAGGTTGTTCAGCCAGCCGCCAATCCACAGCACTACGTAAATCGTCAGCCCGATGGGCAGCGAAATGAGCAAACCCTGAGCGAACCAGCGGCGCAGGTGGATGCGCTGGAAGAGGGGTTTCTGGGCGGTGGGAACGGGTAGTGTCATCGGGCCGTTGACGGAGTCAAAGTGGGTTAAGCATAGCAAGATCGGCGATGGGGGCAAAGCACCGGCCCATCGCTATTCTTCATCCCGGTCCTCCTGACCCTTGAAAAGCTGCGGAGCCAGACTGTGTTTGCGCATCAGTTTGTAAAGATCGGTCCGATGTCGGCCAGCTATGCGTGCGGCACGGGAGATGTTGCCGTCCGTGGCGCGCAACAGATTTTCCAGATAGGCGCGCTCAAAAGCAGCCTTGGCATCCTGTAGGGGTGGAAAAGCACGCTGTCCGCCTTGGCGACCGGTGTCGGGAATGGCGTCGGCAGCGACCCAGCCTTTTTCGGTGACCGCCGCGGCAAAGGTGACGGCATTCTCCAGTTCCCGGACATTGCCGGGCCAGGATCGTTGCATCAACTTGTCGAGGGCTTCGGGACTGAAGCCCAGAATATCCCGGTTCAGGCGCTGACTCTCCCGGTCCAGGAAGTACTGGGCCAGCAGGAGAATATCCTCCGCCCTTTCACTCAGGCTGGGGACCCGCAGCGGGATTACATGCAGGCGATAGTAAAGGTCCTCGCGGAAAGCACCACTGGCGGTCAGCGCATGAATATCCTGATGGGTAGCACTGATGACCCGCAGGTCGACCGTCATCTCTGTTTTTGCACCGACGGGACGCAGGCTGCCTTCCTGAAGGACGCGAAGCAATTTGACCTGCAGGGTAAGCGGTAAATCGGCAATTTCATCGAGGAAGAGGGTACCGTTGTCGGCGCTGCGGATTAGTCCGGCATGGTCTTGAGTGGCGCCGGTGAAGGCGCCTTTGACATGGCCGAAGAGCTCGCTCTCCGCCAGTTCAGCGGGAATGGCACCACAGTTGACTGCAACAAATGGACCATCACAGCGCGGGCTGGCATCGTGGATGGCGCGGGCGACCCGTTCCTTGCCGGAGCCACTTTCTCCGGAAAGGAAAACACTGGCTTTCGAGCTGGCAATACGCGCCAACTCATCCACCAGCGCGGCCATGACGGGACTGCGGTGGAGGATGCTTTGTCCGGCTTGTTCGCGCAATGCAGCTCGCAACTTACGGGTTTCCTGCCCGGCGTGGCGCTGCGCAAGGGCGGCCTTGGTCAGTTCCTGGAGCTCTTCGTTGCTGAAGGGTTTGCTCAGGTACCCGAACGCTTGCGCACGCATGGCCGCTACCGCATTGGGGATGCTGCCATGGGCGGTGAGCAGAATAACGGGCAGATCGGGGTCAAGGGCTTGCACCGCCTCCAGCACGGCCATCCCATCCATGCCCGGCATGCGCAGATCGGTGATGACCAGATCGGGCCTGTCCGTGTGCAAAATCTGCATGCCTTGTGCGGGATCACTGCTCGCCAGAACATGGTATCCCTCACTTTCCAGCCAGAGGCCGAGCAGGCGCAGAAAGTCGGGATCGTCGTCAACGGTGAGAATGGTGGGGACAGGCTTGGGCATCTTAAGGCCGCTTGTGAACGTGGTGGTCAAGAGATTTTTCGGCATGGTCGTGGAGGAGATTTTCCAGGCGGCTCAGACGCGATTGTGCGGTAGCAGACTGTGCTTGGGCGACCGCTAATTGTGCCCGAGCCTTTCTGAGTTTTGCCATATATGCGTCCCTGGTGACAGTGCGCTCTTGCAGGGCGTGGACGATGCGCCGCAGGGGGAGTGTCTCGACAGCCACTTTGTCATTCTGGGCCGCCAGCCGCAACTCTCTCGCCGCATTTCCCAAGGCCGTGCTATTCAGCGGCCCGCTACGCAAGTAACCATTGGCTAACGCCGCATGGATGCGCGCGCAGGCGGTGGATATGGGCAAGCCACAGTGGGCGAGATCACTGATCAGTATGCTGCGTGTTGCACTGGGCAGGGGGGGCGGTGGGGCTGGCTGGGGCGTGACCAGTGCGCAGGCACTCAGCGCTGCGGCGAGGCCGAGCGTGGCGAGGATCGGAAAGAAGTGAGTGATCCAGCGCATCAAATAGCTCCGGCGTTGCGCGCAGCGGGTAACCAGATTTCAGCGCAGAGACCGCCGCTGGGGCGATTGTGCATCCTGATCCAGCCGCCCTGGGCGGCCACCAGTTCGCGGGTAATCGCCAGACCCAGGCCGGTGCCGCGCGGCAGGCTGTTGCTGACCGGTACCTGATAGAAACGTTCAAAGACCCGCTCCAGCAGGGCATCAGGAATACCGGGACCATTGTCGCTGACGCTAAAATGAACACCCTTCTGCTGCGCCGTTGCGCGAACCTCGATCCGACCGTCCGCCGGACTGTATTTATGGGCATTGCTGACCAGATTGGTCAGAATCTGTCGCAGTCTTTGCGGATCGGCATAGACACTGAGTTGCTCCGCCCCGTCACAGTCTAATATCTGATTTTTTTTATCGGTCAGCGGTTGCATGCGTTTTTGCAGGTCGATCAGCACTTCGGCAACAGGGAGATCCTGTGGTGAAAAATCCAGGGAGCGCGCTTGCAGGGCGTGCATATCCAGCATTTCATGAATGGCGGCATACAACTCTTTGACCTGGCGGACGATGATTTCGAGCACTTCGTGCTGGCGCGGCAACAGCGGACCGATGCGCTCACTGAGCAGAAGCTCGCTGCCGGAGCGTGCCGAGGCCAGCGGGGTTATCAACTCGTGGGACACTTGGCTGAGAAATTCATGTCGCAACCGTTCTTCTTCCCGCAGCCGTGCCTGCATGCTTTCAATACTGCGGGCGAGATCGCGGAGCTCCTGGGGGCCTTCACTGGCGACATTCGTCAGTTTGCCAGCGCCGATATCTTCCACGGCACGACGAAAGTCCTTGAGGGGACGGGTCAGGGCGGTGGCTACCCGCCAGGGGATGAGTATGCTGAGTAAAGCGGTGATGAAAACCAGCGCATAGAGGAGCTGGACGGCACGAGTCCGCGCCGCAGCGGCTGCAGCGCCTTGCCGGGCGAGA
Organism: Pseudomonadota bacterium; assembly: GCA_021827445.1. Lineage (GTDB taxonomy): Bacteria > Pseudomonadota > Gammaproteobacteria > Acidithiobacillales > Acidithiobacillaceae > Acidithiobacillus. The sequence continues at coordinate 5,132 of JAKAVW010000027.1, read as the reverse complement.
AGTGTCGCCATCGCCAGATGTACGGCCTGAAATTTTTCTTCGACGGCGGCTTTGCTGGTCTGTTCGGTGGCGTTGTTGCCAACGGTCTGCGCATAAGTGGCCAGACTGCTTTGCAACTGTTGCATGGCCACCGTGAGGGCGGGGTGATTGCGGGTGGCGTGTTGTAGTGTTTGCAGAGCACCCTCTTCGCTGGCCACCAGTTGGGTGAAGGTCTTTTCATAACCGGCTTGCGGCAATATTTTGGCAAGCTGACGAAAAAATTCCGCTTGATACTGGGTGTTTTTAATCTTTAGAAGTTGTTTTTGCAGGGGTAGCCCGACCTGAATGAGGGTGTCACTGCTGTTGCCGAGGGTGTGAATAGAGCGAACCGCGACGTAGACCACGCTGCCCACCAGTAGCAGTATTGCCAAAGCGACCAGCAACACCCGCCGCGGAATGGAGTCGGCTCGGTTATGTTCTACGTGCGTCTGGACCGCTGACTCGCGGTCTGTACTGTGTCCTTCCATAAAATTGGCCGCCATCGGTTCTCCGGGTCCTCGGCACTGGACGCGCATTTGCGTGCCCAGAATATCCCTTCACAGCCAGAGTGTAAGCGACCCAAGCGTCAAGTCCTAGTGTAGGTCGTTGGCTACGCCTGAATATTCTGATGAGTGGAGCGACTTGGCGTTGTGTTGATCCCAGCAGACCGTCGTCCATCCTCAGGATTGGGTGCTGGCCAGTAAGACGGCTGCCGCCTGAGTCACCGCGTCGCTGATTTCAATGCCGCCCAGCATACGGGCGATTTCCTGCTGGCGCTCAGTGCCATTCAGTGTGCGAACCTCGCTGAGGGTCTGCCCGTTGATGACCTGTTTTTCTGCCCGCAGGTGCTGGTGTCCCTGGGCGGCCACCTGTGCCAGATGGGTGACACAGAGGACTTGCTGGCGTGCACCGAGGCGGCGCAGCAGGCGACCGACCCGTTCGGCGACCGCGCCGCCGATGCCCACATCCACTTCGTCGAAAATCAGGGTATCAATGCGTTCTGGCGCGGCGAGAATGACCTGCAGCGCGAGGCCGATGCGTGACAGTTCACCACCGGAGGCCACTTTGGCCAGGGGTTGGGCAGGATGTCCGGGGTTGGCGGTAATCCAGATTTCTACCTGATCCCAGCCGGTATCGCGCCATTGTTTTTCGGCTTCGGGATGGCTGTACAGGCGAAGCTCGATGGTCGCATGGGGCATGCCCAGTTGCTGGATTTGCGCGACGACGGCCTGGGCCAGTGCATCCTGTTGCTGCTGGCGTGCGTTGCTGAGGATTGCGCAGTCCTCGACGTAGGCCGTACGCGCCTTGGCCAGTTCGTGCTCGGCGGCGTCGCGCGCAGCGGCGAGATTTTCGCTGCCCAGCAATTCCTGGCGCAGAGAGGTTAGTTTGGCGAGCAGCCCGGCCATGTCGCAGTGGTGTTTGCGCTGCAGATCCTGCAGATCCTGCAGACGCCGGGCGATGCTTTCCAGCCGCTCCGGGTCGGCCTCCAGTTCGGTGACGTAGGCGCGCAGGCTGGTAATGGCTTCTTCGATCTGAATCAGGGCCGAGTTGAGCAGTTCATCGCAGTCCGCGAGGCGGGGATCGTGGGCGCGGGCGGCGCTCACATGGCGTTGCGCCTCGGCGATAGCGCGATCTGCGGCGGTATCTTCGCCATCCAGCCGGGTGAGGGCGGCCAGGACATTATCCCGGAGCTTTTCCACGGCGCCGAGGCGTTGTTCCTCGGCGCGCAGGTTTTCCCATTCATCGGCCTGCAAACCGGCGGCTTCCAACTCCGAGAGCAGGAAACGCTGCCAGTCTTCCTGCTCGTGTTGCTTGCCCTGCTGTTCCTGTAACGCGGCGCAGCGCTGGGCGGCTTGGCGCCATTGCCGGTGGCGGTCGGCAACGGTATTGAGGGTGGTCTCCAGCCCGGCGAAACGATCCAGCAAAAACAGTTGGCGCTCCGGCTGAAGCAGGTTCTGATGGGCATGCTGGCCGAGAAGCTCGACCAGGGTTTCACTGAATTCTTTGAGCTGGCCATTGGTGACACTGCGACCGTTGATGAAGGCGCGGCTGCGACCATTGCGCTGAATGATGCGGCGCAGGAGGCAGATGTCCTCGTCCTCGATTTCTTGTTCGCGCAGCCACTGGCGTGCTGGGTGCTCCGGACTGAGTCCGTATTCGGCACTGATTTCCGCCTGCTCGGCACCATGGCGGATGTCTTCGGTATGGCCTTTGTCGCCGAGGAGCAGGGCGATGGCATCCACCAGAATGGACTTGCCCGCGCCGGTTTCGCCGGTCAGCACCGTCAGCCCCGCTGCGAAATCGATGCTGATGGTGTCGATCAGGGCAAAGTCGCGCACTTGCAGATTAAGGAGCATCAGTCTTCTCCGGGGGGTTCGGCCCAGTGCAGCTTGCTACGCAGAATCTGGAAGAAATTTTCTTCTTCGGGATGGATGAAGCGGGCGAAGCAGGGTGCGCGGTGAATGACGATTTCGTCGTTGATTTCCAGGGGAATGCTGCAATGGCTGTCCAGACTCAGGGCAGCAGGCTGACGGCTGGCGGTGAGGCGGACCCGGATCTCTACGGTATCGGCGACGACCAGGGGCCGAGCGGTGAGGGTATGGGGACAAATGGGGACAAGGAGAAGCGCCGCGAGGGTGGGTGTGAGGATGGGGCCGCCCGCCGACATGGCGTAGGCGGTGGAGCCTGTGGGGGTAGCGATGATGAGTCCGTCGGCGCGCTGGGTATAAACAAAGCGGTCGTCTATCTGCACCCGCAACTCGATCATGCTCTCGCCGCTGCCCTTGTGGATGAAGACTTCGTTAATGGCGAGGCCAGAATAGGCGCGATCCTGTCCGCGCCAGAGCTCAGCGTGGAGGACACTGCGCAGGTCTTGCTGATAATGGCCTTCCAGAATGGGCGGCAAGGCTTCGCCAATCTGTTCAATGGACAAGTCGGCGAGAAAACCGAGACGTCCTTGATTGATGCCGAGGATGGGGACGCCGCTGCGCGCGGTCTGCCGCGCCGTCCCCAGCAGGGTGCCATCGCCGCCGAGGGCAATGACGAGGTCGCAATCGGCGTTTACTTCAGCGAAGGAGAGCAATGGCAGTCCCAGGTCTCCGCCGATATCTGCCGCACACTGGGTTTCGAGAAAGGTAGGCAGACCTCGACCCAGCAAAAAATCCCGCAGGCTTTGCAGTCCGGGGAGGACCGAAGGGTCACGGTATTTGCTGATGAGCAGAACACGCTGGAAGGGTTTGGCCATGGGGGTAGCGTACATGGGGGCGGGGCTGACGCCAAGGGGTTGCGGCCATTTCTGCGCGGTTTCGCCCTTAGGGCGGGGCGCCACCTTGCATCCACAAATAAAAGCCGCGCAGGAGCAGATGGGGCTGGTGGAAGCTGCCGGGGATGCCGGGCTGCCAACGTTCGGCATCCCCGCCGGTGATGAGGATCTGTGCCTGGGGGCTGTGCTGGCGATAGTCGGTAATAGCGCCGCGCAGGGCATCGGCAAAGAGGTGGATGACCCCGGCCTGAATGGCGCTGCTGGTGTCATTGCCCAGCATTTCTGCCGGGATATTCAGGACGACTTCGGGGAGGAGTGCCGTACCCTGATGCAGACCGCGCAGGCTCATGGCGATACCCGGCAGGATACGTCCGCCCCTGAAATATCCGCCAGCCAGCAGGTCGATCTTGATGGCGGTGCCCATGTCGATGACAATGCTGTCTTGGCCGGGGAAGTCCATGGCGGCGGCGAGCAGGCAGCAGCGGCGATCAAAGCCGAGGCTTTCCGGCGGATGGTAGTCGTGCGGCACGGCGCGGCGAAAAAAATTGGGGTCCGCGTCGCGAATATCCACTGTGGATAAGGCTTCCCGCCAGGCGGTAAGCGCCGCAGGTACTACGCCGCCCAGCGCGACAAGTTCCTGATTACGCGCGCTGAGCCATTGTAAGCCGGGCCGGTGCAAGATTTCCGTGGGTGGCAGTCGGGTGGCAACGCTGGTGCTGTCAAAATGCACGCCATCGTGGGTGCGCGCCAGTTGGGTGCGAGTATTACCGACGGCAATGAGGATCATGGATGTTGGGGTCGCAGGCTGACATCGCCAGCACTTAGCCAGGCTGTACCAGTATCCGTGTCCGTGTAGGATACCTGCAAGCGCCCGTCGGGGCCGAGGCCCAGCACCCGGGCCTCACGCACACCCTGAGCATTGTTGATCTGAACGGTCTGACGGGTCAGGCGATCCGCCTTCTCCCACAGGGGCAGAAAAGGCGTGAAGCCCTCCTCCGCAAAGCGCGCGAAGTCTTTCCGCCATTGACGGAGGATGGCACCGGCGAGGGTGCTGCGGGTGACCTTGATGTCAAGGTCGGCGAGGCTCACAGCGGTGGTGGGTAGAGTGGGGTCATCGTGGATGTTGAGTCCCAAACCGACCACCAGCCGGGTCTCTCCGTGGTCATGTGGACGCGCCTCAACCAGAATGCCGCCCAGCTTGCATTCTCCCACCCACAGATCATTGGGCCACTTGACCCAGAGATCGGGCAACCGCGCTTGTAATAGGGTGAACACCGACAGGGCGGCAACGATGGTGAGTGCCGCATTGACCGGGCTGTGCTGAGTCCAGCCATAACTCAGATAGAGATGGTGCCCGAAAGGTGAAGACCACTGGCGCCCGCGCCGCCCGCGCCCGGCCCACTGGCTCTCGGTCAGGCAGACATCGACGCTGGTATCCTGCAACACTTCGGTATTGGTCGAGGCGCAGCACAGTGGCAGGTGGATACGCGCCGGGTCGATGCCGCCGATGTCGGCAATCTCTCGGGCGGAGAGGGGCGCGGCGGGATATTCCAGTTGCACGCCACCATCCCGCGCATACAGGGGGAAGCCCCATTCGCCGGCCTCCGCGAGCAGCGCAGACTGAAGCCCGCCTGGATTATCGGCAGGCCAGGCATGGGGCAATCCATCGGCCACCGCCGTCAATAAGACCTGTAATGCCGTCGAAGGCGCGTCAGGAGCGGATATGGCCATCTCCCAGGACGATCCATTTCTGCAGGGTCAGGCCTTCCAGTCCTACCGGCCCGCGTACATGCAGGCGGTTGGTGGAGATGCCGATCTCTGCACCCAGACCGTATTCAAAGCCGTCGGCAAA
>JAKAVW010000026.1 GCA_021827445.1 Pseudomonadota bacterium | reverse complement strand
CAACAGCACTAACGCGTTGATTAATGCGGATAAGGCCGCCACTAATACCCCGATTTACAATGCGGGGGGATTGGTCTGTCAGCCCAATCATGAAATTCTGCTGCCGACTCTCTATCTGAACGCACCGTATGAGTTCGGCGGAAACGGGGTGGTAATAAACATCACGTCCAACCTGCGAGGCAGCGGAAATTTTCCGGATGTGGGCCACCTGGATGTATATCTGTTTAACGGCACCACCTTCACTTGCGGCAGCCTGACCAATATAGATTTATTTTTCAACACGGGCTGCATTGTTTCCACGCAAAGCCTGACGAATTCCGTGATCCAGTGCGGCGCCGACGCCACGTCTTTCCATTGCACGTCCCCCATCAGGAACTGCAATCTGACATTTTCCGGCGTTAATCAGTTTACGCTGGAGTCGGGTGGTTACAATTTCGGCGCGTGGTTGCATATTGAGGATTCATATATTTCCCTGACGGGAGGCATCGGGTTTTATTCCGCACCCAATAGTCCGTTGAAAATAGAGCGCAGCACTTTGGTAGGGGATGGCGGATTGGTGGATGGCCAGGGTACCAGCGGTGATGCCTTGAGCGTGCTGGTGCTGAAAGATTGTAATTTGCAGCCCGCGGGACCCGCCAATGCGGCAGGTGTGTTCACGGGCTTTAATACCATCCTGGTCGAGGATTCCCCGACCACTAGCGTCACCACGTTGAGCGCGGTAGATCCCATTTTCGCGGCGTTAACCCTTTTCCAGGGTAGAAACTCACCGGTCCCGGCGGGGCAATTAATGGCCACCGCGACAGAACTGTCTCCTGATTCCGGAGAGGTTGCGCTGGTGTCCGGGACCATTTATCAGAACCTGGCCACGTTCCCGATCTTTATCAATCAATCGGTAACCTATAATCCGACAGCGACGGCTGCGGCCACGATGACGCCGGCCGTGGGTCTGATTTCCCCGCCTGCTGCGCTTCCTGCGGAGTCCGTACCCGCTGCATCGTTAGTGGGGAATACGCGCAGTTATTTCCTCATGGTGCCGCCGGGATGGTTCTATAGTTTTACCGCGGTCAACGCGGTGCTGAATAATGCCGTTGTGGGAAAATGATCACACACAGAAATTCCGGATGGATATGGGTAGCGCTCGGCGGAGGCGCACTGCTGCTGATGGGAGGGGGCACCGCCGTCGCATCCATCTACTCGGGGAATTCCAACAAATCGAAATACCTGCCGGTCGCGCAGTCGGCCGCGAGCCAATATGGAATTCCGTGGCAATTGCTGGCTGCACAAATCCAGCAGGAGTCCGCCTGGAATCCCAGCGTCATCAGCTCTGCGGGGGCCATCGGCATATCGCAATTCGAGCCGTCCACGGCATCGAGCATCGGGGTGAACCCCTATAATCCGTACAGTGCGATTCCGGGCATGGCGGAGCTGATGAGCCAGTACCACAACCAATACGGAAGCTGGCAGGAGGCCCTGGCGGCGTATAACGCAGGCCCGGAGGCAGTGGATCAATCCCTGCAGCAGCAATCGAACTACGGCGGGTACTGGCTGGATTATCTGCCGAGTCAGACGCAGAATTACGTCCCCAAGATCATAGCAAACTCGGGATTGGTGCTCACATGAAAACATTACTGATGCTGGCGGCGCTGGGTGTCGTGGGATATATGCTTCTCCACAAACCGGGTGCATCGAAAACAACCACCACAGGATCGAATGGTATTAGTCTGACTGTGATCCCACTGCCGCAGGGATCGGTCCGGATGTTCACGATTTCTGGAAATACCATCTACCGGGATAGCTCTGGGAATTATTACGCCATGCAGGGCTCGGGGCCCTGGGTGGTGCAGCTCACGAAGGCGAACGCGGAAAACCTGTTGGCTCAATATCTGAGTGGAGGATGAGACTATGGACGCATTCAACACGGCATTGACATTTACGATGCGGGAAGAGGGCGGATTCGTGGATAACCCGAATGATCACGGCAAGGCGACCAATCACGGGATCACACAAAAAACCTACGATCAATATCGCACGTCTTTGGCATTACCGCTGCAGACGGTGCGATGGATAACAGTGAAAGAGGTAGACGATATCTACTCGCAGATGTACTGGTCCACGGCCCATTGCCAGGACATGCCGCTGGAACTCGCGGTGTGCCATTTCGATTGGGCGGTGAATCATGGCCCATCAGGGGCCATCCGCACGCTGCAGCAATCCCTGGATGTGGATGTGGATGGGGTATATGGCCCCATCACGCACCAGGCGATGCTGGATGCGGTGGAGGAAACCCAGGAAGACCTGATTGATGAATATCTGCAGCAGCGGCTGGATTGGTACAAAGAGGATGCGAGGAAAGATCCATCGCAACGTGAGTTTGAGCGAAGCTGGATCGGGCGAGTCTTTCGGCTGGAGGAATACCTGTCTCAGCTTTCCGCATCGCCGGAGGGGAAATGATATGTGGGACAAGATCGAATCCTTTCTGGGGGATGCGGCCCCGCTGATTGGCACGCTGGTGGGAGGTCCCGCCGGCGGCGTGGTGGCATCGATGCTGAGCAGCGCACTCGGAACCAAAAATGATCCGGATGCCATTTACGCGAAACTGCAATCCGATCCCGCCGCTTTGGCGAAGGTTCGGGAGCTGGAAATCAGCAGCCAGGTGCAGCTGCGCTCTCTGGCCATGCAGGCGGAAACGCATAGGTTGGCATCCGATACACAGCGCATACAGGCCGTCAATGCGACCATGCAGGCGGAAATCCACGACCATACCGGGTATTGGAGGCAGGCCTTCGGATACATTGCCGCCGCCTGCTTCGCGATGGAGGTGAGCGCGGTGGTCTATGTGCTGGTGTGGAATCCGTCAGCCGCCGGCTCCGCGACCGCACTGATATCGTCTCTGACGATGCTGTGGGGTGTGCCGCTGTCGGTATTAGGCATTACCGCCTGGCACATCGGAGCGGCGGATCGGTTGAAATTGGGGGATACCAGTTTCTCTGCGGCGATGGCGAAACGAAAAAAATAACGGGTAAAAAAATGACCTCGAATATAAAACAAATCATGTGGGACATGGCCATGCGCGGCGTGACAGGACTGATCGCCGGACTGTTGTCTGCGTGGGTGGCTCTGGCCGAGATGCATGAGGAGATTCATTACATGCAGCTGGAAATCGAGACGCAGACGGTCGCTATTCAGCACACGAACAGCCGGATTGACGCGCTGCAGTTGGATATGCTGATGAGACAGAGAGAGGCTCGGCAGAATGGCCGGATGCAGGCCAGACAATACGGTGATCCTCCATGAGCAGCAGCTATGATTTCTCCTGGTCGCCCATCGCCGGGGTTAGCCAGACGGCATCGACGACGCTGAGCCCGCTGCAGTTGGCGCTGAACGTCATCGCCCCGCTGCCGGCCCTGCCAGGCTCAAATGTGTCCGGACAGACGCTATCGACCCAGGCAGGATCGGTGGGGCAGCCGCTGGCGTATCTGCCATCCCCGACACAAACAACCGCCTATAAAGTCGGTTCCGGGAGCGGATCATCCGCCTCCGGCGCGGGAATGGCCGTATGGGTGGGGCTGGGGGCGATACTCTTGGGGGGGCTGCTGCTGGGGGGCGGAGCCAAAAATCGAGGCGCTACGGCGAAATAAACGGCTTGTGTCCGGCATGTGGGGATGGCATAACCCCCCACTAATGGGGGATGTTCCACGTGAAACATGCCTCTCAACCACCAGTAATAGTGGTATAGTCAGCCCCGCAACGCCTGTGGTTGCGCCAATGTGGCAGTTGGCTCCGGCGGCTCCCAGCGCAAGCTGGGAGCCGTTTTTTGTGGTATTGTTGGCCGGAAATACAGGAGGCGCTGCCATGCAATTTATTCCATCCATTCAGCGAATACTGTGCCTGGCACGCATTAGGCATACGTTTCGTTCCGCATCTGATCGTGAGTTTATCGACTATGTGATGGATCACATCAGAGAAAGAAAACTCTACAAAAAACAAATTTGGCGGATGCGCGTATGCCGGTATTGCGGAAAAACATCGATCAAAATTCAATAGGAGATGGCAAACATGACTAAATATCCATATGAAGTCTATCGCACAGCATTCCATGGCGGCCAATTTGTATCGCGGCACGCGAGCCTGGCTGCTGCAGAGCGCGCTGTTAGCCGCGCACGTAAGCGCGGCTGCACATGCGGATGCGCGGGCATTATCGATCGGTCTGCAGGGCAGGAGCCCGGCACGCGGGCCGACCAGGATGCCCACCACGATCCCTATGCGATAGGATCAGTTTGATTGGCGTGCGGCGCGCTTCGCCGCAGAACAGATGGGAGAGGAAAATGAACCTGACCTATTACACCCTTTCACACAATGGCACAGCTCATGAGACGTTCGCTTCCCTGGCCCTCGCCATTATTCGCGCACAGCAGCTTTCGATGGTGACCGGCACGCGCTGCGAAGCTGTTGCAGAAGCCAGTGACGAAAATGGTTGTGGCGAAATCATCGAATCCATTTCGTTCGAGCAGGGGGAAGAAGTCGAGTAAACAGATATATAGGAGATGGCAAACATGAACACGCAGAGAAAGCAAACATTGAAGCAGATTGCACATAGGATGCAGGCGGATGGCGAATCTCCCGAGGCCATTGTGCGCGTTCTCCAATCGCTCGATGGGGCGAATTTACCGGTCGAGGTGATTGCCCACGCGCTCTACGAGAGCGACGGCGCGAACCTCACCGCTGAGGTGATTGCCCACGCGCTCTACGAGAGCGACGGCGCGAACCTCACCGCCGAGAAGACCGCCCGTGCACTATACTACGGCGCGAGAATCGACGCCGCGGAAACCGCCTGTGCGCTCTACTCGTCCCATGGTGCTGACCTCTCCGACGAGGCCGTCGCCCGTGCGCTCTACTCACCCAATGGTGCGGATTTATCATCCGAGGACACGGAGCGCGCATTGGAAAAAATCAGCGAGTGAAACGTATGAAAACCCGAATTAAGGTGCTTATAGCATGTGAATTTTCCGGAATTGTACGCGATGCGTTTATCGCCCGCGGCCATGACGCAGTGTCTTGCGATTTACTGCCCACTGAAAGACCAGGACCACATATCATCGGGCCAGTCGAGGCCATATTGGGTGACGGATGGGACATGATGATTGCGCATCCGCCATGCACCTTTCTGGCAAACTCGGGAGTGCGCTGGTTACATTCCAGGCCTGAACGGTTTGAGTTGTGCGCACTCGCACGCGCTTTCTTTCTTGAGCTGCTCCACTGTCGCATACCACTCATCGCCGTGGAAAATCCCACTCCGCACGGATACGCTAAATTGCCACCCTATCAGCAGGCTATCCACCCATGCGATTTCGGCCATACTCAGACGAAAAGAACCTGTCTATGGCTAAAAAACCTTCCACCTCTCATGCCGACTGATGATGTACGGCAGATAACTTCCAATCTTCAAAAAAAAGAACGAATGCCATTGTGGTGGGGGGGAAGCCGAAAACCGAAAGATCGGTCAAGGACGTTTCTTGGAATTGCCAACGCAATGGCCGACCAGTGGGGGAGTCTGCTATGAGAATGCCTATCTGGATGGATAACGGTGGATTGATTCGCCTGTATCTGGATGATTGTTCCAATGTTCTACCGGATATTGATCCGGTGGACGCAATCATTACCGATCCGCCGTATGGGATCGGATATGATATCGCTTCCGAACGTGCTGTGTCTGATGCGAATGGCAGGGTGTCCCACGGACAAGTATCTGGATGGGATGATGCTCGCCCTGAAAAAAAATATTCGATTTGATGCTATCGCGTCTGAAAACAAACGGAGTGGCGGTGATTTGGGGAGGCAATTATTTTTCGGATTATCTGCCACCCAGAATGCGCTTTCTGGTGTGGGATAAGATGGCTGGGGATTTTTCAATGGCGTCCTGCGAACTGGCATGGACGAATCAGCATAAGGCCGCCAGGATATTTCATTATTCGAGAGGTGAAGCATTGCAAGACTATAAATGTCATCCAACGCAGAAACCTCTGGCACTGATGGAGTGGTGTTGGCGAGTGGTAGGAACTCCTCGGAGTGTACTGGACCCGTTTATGGGTTCGGGAACCATGGGGGTGGTTTGCAAAAGAAATGGAGTCAGGTTTATCGGAATCGAACGCGAGCAAAGGTATTTAGATATTGCCATAAGACGGATCGAATCCGTGAACGTACAGGAGCAAATGCAGCTATGAGGTACCATCCAAACTGGTTCTTTAGATTTATCACCTGGATGTTCGGTAGACGAACTCAACAAAGCACTTACAGGATTATACGGTCCCATTCCACACGGCCCACCGTGCCGGAAATATTCTTACCAAAGATGGTTAAAGGGAATTATGCCCGATGCATGTCGTATCCTTTCCAGGATTATTCTCGCAGAAATTCATCCGGAGTGCCTGCAGCCAGGCGGCTGGCGCTCAAACGACGGAATATCCGCTTGCATCCTCGGGGAGCATGATCATGTTGACTAAGTCGGATTTGCAGAGGCAGTTTATCGCTGCGCCATCAGTACAGATGGAGAGCATCAGGACCTCTATCTACAGCAGGAAATCCATATATGGATTCAATGGCGTGTGGTATTTTTATGATTACGGAGTTGGAGAAAGGATCGGGGTAGGGGATGATTATGAGAGACTGGCATCCTATTACGACACTAATCTGAACTTCAGGAATCGCATCGCTCCGGGATGCTATTTCAGACCGGAAATTCTGAGGTTTGATTTGAACATGGATGTAAAACCAAGTCTGTCGAGTCTCCTGGAAATGGGAGCGCATTGCTCTTTCAACATTCACAATCGAATCTATTACCGCAGTGCATTGCGTTTGAATCCGTATGCACGAGGATTGTTCTGTATCAGTGGTAATTTGCCTGAGGTAATTTTATACCAAAACAATGAATTTCATGTGAACCTGATGCTGGAAAATGCGAGGTTCGAGAAAGAGAGATTCGATATGTTCGCGGTGCTGACTGGAGACTTTCTGAGACCAGCGCAATAAGGAGACAACCCATGCCATCGATTAAACTCAGACCACTGCTGCGCAAGCCTGCGCTGGTGGACTATACCGAGATATTCTCGGTATTCGTGATTCATTATTCACGCCAACCATCGGGATGGAAGGTGCGATTCCAGCTGCGCGATCTGGCGGACATTCCAGAAGAACGCCGGTGGGATTTCGCGGTCCCGGTCTGGTGGGCATCTCCACCTAATGACTACCAGTCCATGACATTGGCACGAGAGGATGTTCGCCGACAATATAGAGCATGGAGAATTTTGAGGGATGAACAGAAGAAGAAAAACGATATTTCTGAGTAGGTTACGAGTGTATATATATGTTTGATCATCGAGCCATATCACGTGTTTGGCATGAGCGGTTTTCCAACAGCGATACCGCGCCACCGCATGTGCGCGCATCGATGGACCAGATGGATCGGCATATCGAGACGGAGCAGACCAGACGTGCGACTCCGGAGCAGTCCGAGCAATGGACACGTGTGCGCGATGAGGTTGATGCCAAGTTGGGACGATTCAAGAATCGCAGGCTGGCGGAGATCGAAGTGGCGAAATACATCGAGTCTCAAGTGCTGCCGCTCTCGCCGCAGGATGCAAAACTGTATCTTCTTCCGGACGCCATGCGCGCGTGCCGGGAATCCGGGGTATACGGATGCAGGCAGGACGGACACCACGTAGTCGCATGGGATGCGAAATGCGATGTGGGTGTGCTCTGCCCGCACGAGGCTCGCGAGGAAACCCAGCGCCTGGCCAAGCGCTACCTGCCAAAACTGTGTGAACACATCGGACACGGAATGCGACTGTATTATGCGGTGTTCACCATGCCGAATTTCCAGCCTGGGGAACTGAAGCGCGGGCAGAAACTGATCTATAAACGATTCAAATCCATCTTGAAAAAGAAACGACCGAAAAAACTGGGTGGAGGGCCGTTATTCCCGATCCGTGGCGCGATATCCGTGCTGGAGGCACCGCTGGCCTATGATTTGACATGGAATGTGCACCTGAACGTGATTATGGTTTGCGACAAATATCTGAACTATGAAAAGTTGCGGAAATTTTGGCACTGGAACGTGGATATACAGGACGAGCAGGCCATGCGTCGCACTACGGAATCCCGCATGCTCTGGAAATCACAGCAGTCTGGCAACCCCATGCCTCCCATTACGCGCGAGCTGGTGCTGGAACAGGCGATGCTCGAACTCATCAAATACACGATCCAAACTGTATCGGAAAAGTCTGGATCGGGTGCCGGCGGCCACTGGCAGGGGAATATCTACCTCGACTCCCAGGGACGCCATAAAGCTCCTCCATTGACGCAGTGGCCAGGAGGATCGTTCATTGAGTGGTGGGAGGCCCAGCAGCGATTCCGCCGCACGCGCACCTACGGGAGGCGTGTGCTGTTCGCTCTGGATAAACCGGATGCCGAAACGCAGGATAAAGGCGCCGGCCTGGAGGACGTGACATGGCTGGGACGGATTCAATGGATGCGGGATGGTAGGTATAGGGTTGCTGCGCCTCTTATTGACTTGATACTGGGGCATAACTCGACCCCGGAGAGGGAGAAGGCAGAGGAAAAACCTCCTCCCGAGGATGCCCATGAGGCGCTCATGGGAAAAGTCCAACGGATCAGCGCCACCTTAGGACAAAATGGCTTGAAAATTGTGGAAACGTAACGTCCATAGCGGACCGCTATGGGTATAGGAGAAATTTATGATTAGGATCAATGCAACTAGCAGCATCGTCATTAACGTATCGAATATAGCGGCCATCACTATGCCGATGCTGTGTACAGATGTTTCCCAGAACACGATCGAATTCGATATCCGCCTGAACTCGGTGGATGGAATTATTCGGGTAAGTGATGCGGATTTGAAAGGAAAGGAAAACCTGGCTGTGGAATTGAGGAAGGAGTTGATTCAATACCTGACGGATGGGCGAATGCACAAGTTTGTCATGATAGATGGACTGAAAATAACAAAATTGGAGCCGACAGAATTGGATAAGGTGATTGAGGCATATTTGCCTGTGGCACAGGGTTTCTTGAAGAAATATTCCCAGGATTTTATGGGAAAACGACATGGAATGGAGTTGGTTGGTGGCGTGGGTGATGGATCGGGAAAGAAGATATGAATATTCATCTTGTCAAAAAAGACGCGATGGATGAGATCATCGAGTTTAAGGGCCCCAAGCAATGGGATGGTGCATGCTGCAAAAACTGCCTTTTTTTCTTCAAGGCTGTGGATAGGAGAGATGGAAGGACGGTTGCTTCCCAATGCAGGAGATATCCGCCTATGCCGATGCTGATGCCGGGTAGAGTGGCGGGAACGGCTCAAATGCAGGGTGTGCATGCTCCGGTATCTGAGGAATGGGTCTGTGGTGAACATAGTAAGATAATGGGGATCGGTGTGGTATCTGGACGGTCGGAATCATCCAGATAGATATCCATCGAGCGTGCCCAGGCCCATAGATGAGTCTATGGGCTTTTTTTTTATCTGGGTTTGGGAGTAGAATTCAGCGCGTTTTTATGAGTTTTTTTATCTGGTCTTTAAACGGATGGAGGCGTGTTATGGCCAAGAAAACCACACAATCCAGGATTTCAATTGGTTTGGGAGAGGAAATGGAAGTGGAGGACCCGCTTTCTGATGTATCGATTGAGGACCTGGCGTTTGGGGATTACGTGAACCGGCTGGAGGAGGGGGAAAAATACAGCTTCAAGGTATATCGGGATTTGGGTAGTAACCGGCTGGAGGATTTGTTCAAGTTCGACCCTGGGGCGATGGATTACGACACCATGATTGAGCGTCTCAGGGATGATTTGGTGAGTCGTGGGATGGCGAGTGGGGTTTATCGCCTGAGAATCCGGGTGAATAAGGTTCTGAAACGGAATGAGCAGATCATGGTGGCGGCACCGCTTCGGAAAGATGCTCCTGTATCTCAGGCATCAGGTATGGATGTGTTGCTGCCACATCTGACGAAATTTATAGGTGATATGGAGACGCGTATTACGGATCGATTGAATATGAATCGATCCATGGATGTGGACCCGTACAAGCAGATGTTGGTGTTGGCCACGGTCATGGAAAAACTGCGTGGTACACAGGCGGTATCCGATCCTATGGCCATGCTGGACCGGGTGCTGGGGATAGCGCCGAAATTGAAGGCCCTGGCCGGAGAGGTGGTGGAGGATGAGGATAGCGATGATCAGAAATGGATTCATCTGATTGATAAATTCGCTCCGTCGATCAATACAATCGTATTGAAGGCGGCGGGAGTGGATGCGGGATCGAATGCTGGTGATGGCAAGATAATCCATAAACAACCGGATGTGCTGCAGGAGGTGAGTGTGGTGGAGGATCAGTCAAAGGGATTGAGTGGGTTCATAGCAAGCCTGCGTCCGCAGTTCCAGATGTTGATGCTGCCGGCATCGATAGACTCGGATGTGGACCCATATGCGAACATGATCATGGACCAGATGGACGCGCTGGCAATGGCTGGAAAACTGCCGGATGGATTTGATGCGGTGAAGGTGTTTTCGGAGACAGGTCTGGTGGACCTGATTGTGGAGATTCATCCGCACGCTGCGAGATTCCGGGGATGGTTGGAAAAACTGAGATTGTCTGTGCTAGAGTTGCTGAAGGATGCGGGTAACGGGGATGGGGAGGTAGAGGGCTTGGGTGTCGGAAAATCCCAATAACACGCCATTGGTCGCGGCGCTGACCTATGTTTCGGACGGTGCTCCGGGAACGTTGGCGACATTGAAGCTGATGCGAAAATACGTGCGTGCCGCAAAACTGAACCCGGTTTTGCGGCATTTTTTCTTGCAGATGGTTCGTGGAATTCCGCCTAGGGATTTTGTGGGAGAGGCCCATGTGCTGGTATCGTGGGTGCAGTCCCATATCCGTTACGTGCGCGATATTCGCGGTGTGGAGACATTGCAGACCCCGGAATACACCCTGCGGGAGGGGCAGGGGGATTGCGACGATCAGGCCGTGTTGTTGGCCTCGGGGTTGGAGTTATTGGGCCACCCGACCCGGTTTGTGGCTATTTCCCGGAAGCGCGGGGACTTTACACACGTTTTTGTCGAGAGCAAGATCGGCGCTAGATGGGTGGCGATGGAGACGACGGAGCCGTGGCCGATGGGCCGGACTCCGAAGTCTGTGGATAGAATCGTGGTGTATAACTGATGCCAGCCATCCTCTCATCGGATCGCGATCATCGTCTGCCTCCAGGGCTGGGGACATTGGGACAGGGCGTCGGACCGCGCATTCACATGCAGGCGGAACGCGGCGCTGGTCCGGCTCAGGGATTTATCAGTCAGAATAAGGGGCATGGGCTGATCGCCTCGATGAAGTTGAGTCCGGTGGCGGCGTTGGCCGGATCGATAAACGGATCGGTGACTCAGGCTGTCCTGAACGTGTGGGCCAAATACGGGAAAAACTATCCCTGGTATCCATACGACAAAATCTATCAGAACAACGGATATGTCACGCTGACTCTGGCGGACGTGAACCATTTCTTCCAGTACGTTCCCATCCCACAGGCCAGGGCCTGGTATGGCGGAATCCGCACGGGAAATTTTCCGGCGCAGGCCATCTTCCAGATTTTGCAGGGACTGCAGTCTAAATATGGGAATGCAACATTCCAGAGCGCTGGGAAAACCTATCCTGTGTATGGCGACCCGTATCCGTCGCCGGGTGCGCTGGTGGGATCGTTGGTCCAAGGTGATCTGCAGCTGACGAAGGCGACAGCGGCGAAAATCCAGACCGATTTGTATGCCCACGGGGTAATCCCGCAATCACTGTGGATGTACTGGCTGAAACCTCTGGTGGAAATGGGTGTGATCATCGGAACGGCAGCAGTGGCGGAAGGGGGGATATCGGCAGCGGGCAGTAGTAGTGCTCTGGCTCCCACCAACATTAATCTGTCCAATGCAGCGCTGAACACGGGTTTGAATATTCAGAAATTGACGCCAGTGCTGGAAACCACAGGCAGCATCGGAACCTCGATCTCGCCATTGAGTACCGCGTTGAATTCTGCGTCCGGTGGTGGTGGATTGATTGGCTCGATGAAGAGCGCACAGGGGATCGTATCCACTGCCGGTCAGGTGGTGGGAACGGTTTCAACCCTGGCTCCGTTGGTATCGGGATCATCGGGAGGAACATTTGTGGGGGCGGGGGGTATGGGAGTATCGGGTGCAGCGCAGAATCAGGCCCGGGTGGCAACATCTGGCAAGTCCGGTATATCCTGGTTCCCCATCGTATTATTGGCTGCCGCCGCCGGCGGCGCGGTTTTACTGCTGTGAGGTACGAGTTATGAACGCGAAACTGACGACACAAGAGATCGGAGTCCTGGCATCGCATCTGGCATGGGTGCAGAAATACCAGCCTGCGCTATTCAAGGCATTTGTATCGAAGCTGGTGGAGGCGGCCAAAGCGCACGGTCTGCTGCCGAAATCCATGATCACGACCCTGACTCCGACAGAGCTGATCGGATTGATTGTCGCGCTCTCGGACGTGGGGGTATCGCTGCAGAGCCAGGCACAGGGAGGGGTGTCGGGTCTGGGGCAGAGTTCAGGAAGCGCATCGACTGCCGGGGATATTTTCAGCGGAGTGGGCAGTTTCCTGCAGAGCCTGGCGACCACATACGTGGGCACGCGTGCGGCCATTAACACCATGAATGCGCAGAATAATGCGCTGGCATCCGGGTATCCGGCCTACAACGTGAACGCAAACGGGCAGCCGTCGTCCGGAGTGGGCATGCTGTCCTCAGTGAGTTCCATGTCGCCCATGTTGATCATCGGGATCGTGGGCGTGGTGGCCGTAGGGGCGGTGGTGGTGATGAAAAAGAAACGCAGGAAATGATCGCAATGGACAGGGGGTTAATGGAGAGGCTGATGGCCGCCGCCGGAATCAACCCAAAATTGAACTCGCGTGCGGTGACGCCGGATGCACTGCGTGCGAAGGCACGCGATCTGGCGGCGGCCTATGCCCACATGCTGGAAATGAGGCCGATGATTCCGAAATCCATGCGATTGCAGTTCGAGAAGTTGCTGGAGGATATGCGCAAGTTGGCCATTTCCATGCAGACGGTGACCGGGATATACGACCAGTCGGCGGCGTGGATTCTGGCGCTGGTGGGAGGAAGGCGTGCGGATGTCGTGAATCAGTTGACCGCAGCCGTGAGCATCGGGATGTACGCAGCACTGACCTCGATGATGAGGCGCTATAGGATGTTTATCGGTGCAATGCAATCCGGAGGCGGAGGGCAGGGACGTACCTCCGCCTCGGGTGTAGGCGGACTGGGAACGTTGGATGGAGTTGGGGTTTCGGGTGTATCCTGGACCGCCATCGTGTTGACTGGTGGATTGGTGTTGGTATTCGTCTGGCCGGCGGTGCGTCGCTGGTGGAGGAAGAGGTGAAAGCTCCGAGCACGGCGACGGGTTGGCTGGCTGCGGGGGCCGTGATCGCGGGATTGTATTTTCTGGCGAAGAGCCAGGCTGCGAAGGCCCTGCAGGCGGTAAATCCGCTGAACCAGCAGAATATATTTAATCAGGGGGCCAATGCGACGTTTACAGCGTTGACGGGATCGACATCCGGCAGCATCGGTTCGAGTTTTTACGGTGCAACGCACGATTACCTGAGATTCCCGGATGGGACGGTGAAAACGTACACCATGTTCGACCCAGCGGACGTGGCGGAATATTATTACGATGAGCAATTTAATGGCGGGGTTCCGTCCGATGCGACCGGATCGCCGTTACCGGGAGGATGAGTCATGCCGCTGAAAAAGGGTTATTCGAAAAAAACGATTTCGGAAAATATAGCCAGGATGCGGCGTGAGGGTTATCCGGCCACGCAGGCCGTGGCTGCGGCCATGAGCACGGCGAGGAAGGCATTTAAACGCAGTCATTCCGGGGGAATGCGCGCAGGTCCGAAAAAGAAAAATCCAGGACGGTTAGGGGATCGTAATCGGACGAATCTCTACGTGGTGACGGCACTTCACTGGCCGCAGCCAGGGAAAAAAGGAAAATTGTATCTATGGGACGGAGCGGCATTGCGAGCGGGAAAAGAAGGAAGAAAACGAGCAGTGCTTTATCCCACGCAGGCGATGGCGGGGCATGTGGCCAGGCAGGTAATGAGAAAATTGGAGGAACGCGGAATCAGTATGTACGTGGTGGTGGCTGGCAATGGCGCTCTGCAGGGTATGCGGAGCAATATCCAGATGGCAATCCGGAATCGGAATCCGGTGCCCGCGTCCAAGTACGAGAAAATCAGGAAGGCGACGGAGTTGTATCGGGATTTTACCGGGATGGAACCACAGCACATCGAGGAGGTGGATGTGAAGCCGGTGGACGTGGGGATTAAAATCGGATCGCTGGACGCCATCGCCTATACCACGAAACGAAACGGAAAGACCGAGAGTTACGCACACGAATTCAAGAGAGCATCCCGGCCGCTGTTGGGCGTGAGCCATGACGGGAAAACCATCCTGACCTCCGGCGGGAGTTTCAGGTTTACCGATCGAGGATTTGTCGATCGCTGACAGAGAGGGTAGGAAAATGACACAGCCTATTTTGTTGATGAATCCGGGTCGGAGTGGCCGCCGCCATAAGAAGCGCCGCGCTCGCCGGAAAATGAGTGCACTGCAGGCCGCGTATTTCGGCAAGGGCCGCAGGCATAATCCAAAACGCCGGCATCACAAGCGGCATTCCGCTGTGGGCCGGATCACGCGCCGCCGCCGGCGCAATCCCGGGAGCTACATGGTCCCGGTAACCCAGCAGCTCACCGACTCGGTCGTGGGCGCAGGCGGCGCGCTGGTGCTGGATGTGGTGGCGGCCAAAGCGAATGGCTATCTGCCAACCAGCCTGCAGTCCGGGTACGCGATGTACGGATTCAAAGCCGTGCTGGCATTGGCGCTGGGATTTGTGGCGGAGAAGGTGATCAAAAAGCGCACTGCGGTGATGATCGCGGAAGGCGGCCTGATCACAGTGATCCATGAGGCCGCTAAGGGCATGCTGGCGACCGCCATGCCGTCGCTGGGGCTGGGTGAGTACATCACCACCGGAGTTCCGCAGCCGCAGCAGCCGGGCCTGGGATGGCAGGGAAATGCGCCGGTACTCGAATCGCCGCAATCCGGAGGCGGAATGGGCGAGTACATCGAGGGCCCGGGATCGTATGCCGAGCTGGTGAATGCCGCATCGAGCCAGGGCGTGGGTTGAGGTTGGGAGCCAGGTGCCACAGAGCGCAACCGGCGTTGAAACTCTGAGTAACATCAGAAAATACTCAACGAGGTGAACAATATGAGCAGTCCATGGAAACCAAGTCCTACCGTGCAGCAGTTGCGGCAGGCAAATGTGAGTGTGAACGGAGTCAAGGAAATCATCTGGCAGCCGCAATATGATTTTGCGCAGTATCTGGCAGCCGGACAGCAAAGCATCAAGTTTTTCCAGAGCCCGGCAGGGGCGAATGGAAAAACACAGGCCGATACCAACATGCAGGCAGCGGGCCAGTTCCCCGCCGGCACGCTGTTCGCACTGACCGGAATCGAAATTCCGTTCCAGAGCGGAGCATCCATTTATACCGAGGGTGCCGCTCCGATAGCCACCGGGGCATCGTATGCCGACGATGTGAATGCCGCGCTCGGTTACGGAGCGTTTCTGATCCTGACGATCGGGAACAAACCGTATCTGGTCGACGCTCCGCTGGAGATGTTCCCGAGCTCGGGACGCCTGTATGTGTCATCGTCCATAGCGATCGCACTGCCGGCGGCCGAAACGGTCGGAACATTCTCCTATGCGGCGGGCGCGGGAATGCCCTATGACGTGACAGGCCTGTACATCCCATCGAATCAGAATTTCGATGTGACGCTGTACTGGCCGGCGCTGGTCCCACTGCCGTCCGGGAAGGCCGGACGCATTGGTTGCCGCTTAAACGGATATATCGTGAGGAATGTGCAGTAAGAGGCACTTAGGTTGGGCGCACGTGGTGAGTAGGACCACTGTTGCGCCGGGTTCGGGCATCTGGCTCCCCATCCTGGATGCCCGGACCATTTTTAATAAAGTTGGGATACTGAGGACAGTAAAATGCCTAATCCAAACAATCTGCGTGCCGGCGTGCAGTCACAACAGCCGGACTATGCCCTGGTCAAGTTTTTCAGTTATCCGGCCGAATTCGACGCGGTCGCATTCGGAACGGCAGGGCTCCTGTTTAATATCGCGATCAACAGCCAGGCGGATTTTTTGATCCAGCAATTGACGTTGTCCGTGATCGATACGACCACCTATGCGCTGGTTCCAGTACCCTGGTCGCTGGTGCAGTTGAGCGATAGCGGATCGAGTGCTGCGTTCATGGCCGGTCCGACGCATCCCTCTAACCTGTTCGGGACAGCGCAGCAGCCATTCATTCTGCCGCGTCCGTACCTGATCAAGGGCGGAGGGCTGCTGCAGGTGGCGCTGACGGACAAGCGAGGAGCGGGTAATCCGCTGACCTGGTACATGTCGTTTATCGGCAAAAACTATTTCAAATCCTCGTAGCCTGGAGCGTGATCCAGAAACAGGACCGGAGGTGAGTTATGTCGATTATCCGATATCAACCGGATGTGCAGGCGCAGCGGCGCATACAGAATCTGCCTGAGAGGGAGGCCACATCGAGTGGAATTGAGGGGCTGAACCTGCCGACAATTCCGCAGGTTCCGCCCGGATCGACTCCGGTGTCATTGACGACTCCGGTTGTGCTCAAGGAGCAGCCGGATAATTCGGCATTTACATCCCGGGACGTGGTGGCGACAGTGAATGGCTCCCAATTGGTGGGAGCAAAATCGGATCGGAAATATCTAACCATAAGCAACAAGGACCTCAATAACACGATCTATCTGCAATTCGGGATGTTCCAGGGGGCGAGTCTGAATTCCCTGGGAAAACCGGTTGGAGTGCCGATCCTGGCGGGAGGTTCATACGAAATAAAAACCCCAGCACCGAACACTGCGGTATTTGCGGTTGCAATGGTGGCTGATGTGATCGTGGCGATTGTCGAGGGCTGAGCTATGGGAATTTACAATCCATCCGGGGCGACTGCGGTTTTTAACACCCTGGCCGCCATGCGAGCGGCAGGTATTCCGCCCAACAGAACGCCCAATGGCCTGTTGCTGAACCGGGCGACTCCGTTCGACGGCGGCGGCGGATCGTTTACCTGGATGACCGGCCTGGCGGTGGCAATCGCCGATGATGATTGTACGGTCATCGTCCCCGTTGGCGCGCCGATCGGTTCCGCCTGGGTGCGTCGGTTTTTCGGCCCGGTCAGCATATTGTGGGCCGGGGGAGCGCCGGGAACCAACAGCACTAACGCGTTGATTAATGCGGATAAGGCCGCCACTAATACCCCGATTTACAATGCGGGGGGATTGGTCTGTCAGCCCAATCATGAAATTCTGCTGCCGACTCTCTATCTGAACGCACCTGAGTATGAGTTCGGCGGAA
>JAKAVW010000382.1 GCA_021827445.1 Pseudomonadota bacterium | reverse complement strand
CGCCCAGTGGCACGGTCCTCATTAGTGCTGAACTGCTGCTTGGCGTTGGCATTGGCATGGATTTCCCCGTGGGGAGTAGTTATCTGGCGGAATTCATGCCACAGGGTCGGCGCGGACGCATGATGGCCGCCTCCATCGCCGTGCAGTCCATCGGCATGCTGATGGGTGCCGGTTTCGCTCTGATCCTTTTGCAAAGTGCCCATCCTGGAGGTAATACCTGGCGCTGGTTGCTGGCCGGCGAAGCGTTGCTGGTACTTCCTTACCTGCTTGGCCGTCTGACGCTCCCGGAAAGTGTGCGCTGGTGTATAGCGCATGGTCGCAACGCCCAGGCCGTACATATTCTGGAGCACTTCGCACCCCAGCAAAAAGAGCTGCTCGTCACCATGGCCAAACATCTGGGCCGGAAAATCCACCATGTCGCGAAGATCCGGCCGGGCCGACACATGGGTATTGCCACGCTTTTTTCCCCGGAATACCGGCGCCGTACCTTCCTGGTCACCATGCCCTGGTTTTTCATGGATATATCTACCTATGGCGTCGGTCTGTTCACGACCATTCTGCTCGGTAGCATGCGCGGCGGCGGAACCGGCAGCATCCACATCATCGGCCAGGACTTCGCTAACGCCCTGGATAGCGGTAAGGTCGATATATTTCTCTTGCTGGGTTCGCTGCTTTCCCTCTGGGCCGTGCCCCGTCTGGGGAGGATTCACATGCAGATTATCGGCTTCACCGGCATGATACTGGGGATGGGCTTACTCTATTTTGCCAGCGGCATGCGCGGAGATACGAGCACCCATCTGCCCCTCGTCCTGATCGGCTTTATGACCTTCAATCTCTTTATGACGGCAGGACCCAACGCCACCACCTTTATTTTACCTACGGAAATGTATCCAACCCAGGTGCGCGCCTTCAGTGCCGGATTCGCGGCCGCCGTGGCCAAAATCGGGGCCACCGTCAGTGTGTTTTTGCTACCCCTCATTCAGTCTGCCCTGGGCGTCGCCGCGGTGCTGGCGCTCATGGTCGGGGTCAGCCTGCTCGGATTGTTCACCACATATACTTTCCGCGTCCAGGGCCACGGTCTGACGCTGGAAGAACACCACAGCCCCGCCCTGCCGTAACGGGCTACTGAACGAGGATCATCCATGCCCTACGCCCACTTTGATGCCCTGTTGGCTGCTGTCGCCCCTCTGGAAGACATCCCCGTGGCCGTGGTAGATGCTGCCGAAGAACACGTTCTGCGCGGTGCCTGCGAAGCCAAAACCCAGAGCATCGTCGAGCCCATCCTCATCGGCGATGAACACAAAATTCGCAGCCTGCTGCTCAAACTGGGGCATGATCCCGGCAGTTGCCCTAATTTTCGCATCATCCACGCCGACAGTGCCGAAGCTGCCGCTGAAAAGGGCGTCGAACTGGTGCTCTCCGGAGAGGCCAAAGCGCTGATGAAAGGGCACCTGCATAGCGACGCCTTCCTCCATCCCATCCTCGCCAGGCTGCGCACGGATCGGCGTCTTTCCCATGTCTTTGTTGCGGATATCAAGACTTATCCGAAACTTCTGCTCATCACCGATGCCGCCATCAATATCGCACCAGACCTGACCACCAAGGCGGCCATCCTGCAAAATGCCATTGATCTGGCACGGATTCTGGACGTCACACAACCCAAAGCCGCCATTCTCTCGGCGGTGGAAGTGGTCAACCCCGCTATTGTCTCGACCGTAGATGCCGCCTGCCTGTCTAAAATGGCGGAACGCGGGCAGATTACCGGCGCGCTGGTGGATGGTCCCCTTGCCTTCGATAATGCCATCTCCAGGGAGTCGGCGGAAATCAAGGGCATCCACAGTGCCGTGGCTGGGGACGCCGATATTCTGCTGGTGCCCGATCTGGTGTCCGGCAATATCCTCGCCAAAGATCTGGAATATCTGGCCGGGGCAACGCTGGCAGGGATCGTGATGGGCGCCAGGGTGCCGGTTATTCTCACCTCCCGCGCTGATCCCGCCCGCGCCCGCCTGGTTTCCGCCGGACTGGCGGCGTTGGTGCACTATCATCGTCTCAAGATGCTGCCATGACCGAAAGCAACGCCCACTGCCCGCCCATCGCCACCCTCACCCTCAACCCGGCCGTAGACATCGCCTACGAGGTGACGCACCTGATTGCGGATCAGAAAAGTCATGCCACATCCACCCGCTACGATCCCGGCGGTAACGGCATCAATGTCGCCCGTGCCCTCAAGGAGTTGCTGGTCTACGCCCACAGTTGCTGTATCGTGGCTGGCAATATCGGCGAACTGCTACAAAAGCTGTTACAGCATCAACTGGATGATCCGCACTGCGTGCATGTAGAGGGGGAAACCCGCGTTAATGCTACTATTTTGCAGGGTGATCCCGCCGTCCAGTTCGAAATCACGGGCATCGGGCCGCGGGTTTCAGAACTCATTCTCGCCGAAGTCCGGAAAGCCTTTCTGGACCTGTGCAAAGACGGTTTTGCGATACTCACAGGTTCCGTCTCCCTTGGCGTGGATGAGCATTTCTATGGAGACATGGTCGATCGCGTCCGCGCCGTCGGTGGACAATCCATTGTCGATGCCCATGGCGCCCTCCTGCAACACGCCCTTCCCCATAAACCTTTCCTTATCAAACCCAACCGCTATGAGCTGTCCCTGCTGCGCCAGCGCGAGTTGCCCACACTGGAAGAGGTGGCGAAGGAGGCCCGCGCCATACAGCGGGAAGGGGTACAGTACGTTTGTGTATCCCTGGGGAGCGACGGTGCGCTGCTGGTGGGGCCTGATGGCAGCTATTTCGCCAAGGCGCCCCCCGTTCCAGTGAAATCGACAGTCGGCTCAGGAGACTCCATGGTCGCGGGCCTCGTCGCCGCGCTGGTCCACGGCCAAAGCCCGGCAGAAGCCCTGCGTCTGGGCGTCGCCTGCGGTAGCGGCACGGCCGCACGGCCGGGTACCGAGATATTTTCCCATAATGACCTGGATGAACTGCTGCGGGTGACAGAAGCGCAGGTGCTGGATATTTGAGGGTATCCATGATGGACAACACAGATGGCATGGATGCCTCCC
>JAKAVW010000025.1 GCA_021827445.1 Pseudomonadota bacterium | reverse complement strand
GTACCTTCTTTTTGACTGATACCTTTGCCTTTTTCGAAACTTGCCCCACCTGAACCGGGGTTTTAGTGTAACTTTGGGCATAGGCCATGGGCGTCATGACACTTATTCCGGCGCTACCCAAGGCCAAAAGCAATATGTGACGATGTAGATGCTGCATCGTATTAATCCTCCATGGTAATAAAGGGTACGCAAACTCAGTACCAGGGCTAACCGCGTTGCAGGGCGACAATTATCTTGATCAACTGGTAACCGCCCCACGTTATCCTTTGCTCGTTGATGATGCGACAAAATTTAAGCAAAACTCGTGCCATTTGCACAACAAACGTAACCGCATGTTTTTATTGTTAACGGCAAATGCCTCCCATGGTTACCACCCATGGCATCGCACCAAAACGGTGCGCACTGTTTATAATAATGATCATCGTGGTGCATTTTGGAAACTCGGAAGACATCTTCATGAGAAAACAGATAGGAATAGATGTAGGAACTATTTATTGATCCATGGAGCAATCCGCTGAACAACTAGCAACTAAAAGACTGGCTCGCGGGGCTTGTTGGGGTAAAGGAGACCATGCAGCCCTGGAGCGCACGTTTGTCATCAGGAGGTGGTGCGCTGTCTCGCTTGGCAAGCGTCGATCAATCCACGCGGATCCGTTGGCGTTCTATAAAAAGAAACCGGGTATGGATTTCGTAACGGGTAACTATATTTTTTGTTTAAAAGATTATAACCGTATATTTTAATCACTCTAAGTATTATTTTATCACTGATATCCTGTGTAATTTGCGACGCAGCCTTGCGATGTTCACCCCGAGGAGGGACACCGTTTCCACTGAACTCAAACACACTGTCCGATATAGTACTGACCTCGACAAAAGGAATTTTAGCTAGTTTTGCGACCGTAGCGGAAAACCAATCACCGTCTTCATCGACCTCATGGAAAACGTCGTCGGTTTTCTTGATAAACGATTTATCAGCAAGCCACATGGTAGACGTTCCTTGTATTCCATAATAGTATATTGCTGGTTTTTGTATTTTGTATTTACCATTGATCCAAGATGGCAATTCTTCTCTATCAGATACATACCGCGCCGCACAAGCTGTGTATTTTTCCAACTTCTTGTTTAGATAAAAATATTGATAATCTCGAAGACTTGACTTTCCAGAGAATTCGTCAGGTGTTATTTTACCTGTTGGTGACATATAAAAGTTGGCAAAGTTTACCTGTTTTGTTCCTATAACAATATCTCCTATATGCATCTTTCCAGGTGGAATATGGGCGCCTGATGTTCCAGGGTATAGTAGGGCTTTTATCTTAAAGTGATCCACCATAACTTGGGCAGTAAGTGCGCGCGTATATTCTCCACCAAACGGCTGAATACAAATAACTACGGGGATCTTATAAATACTTCCAATTTGATATTCAAATTGACCTATCCGTACTGATTTTATTTTTTTAAATTTTTTCATTATGACCGCATAGTGGGCAGGCCCAACAGGAATGAGCAGCCCTATATAGGCATTATTATTCCTATCGGAGATCCGTAGACCAGCTTGCGCACCACCCACAGAAAAAAACAGGAAACAAGCTGTTGATATGGCATAAACAATATGTCGCCAGAATTTCATGAGCTTTAAATTCCTTTTTTGCTTCATTAGAAAATTTTCTCCCAGTCTTGCAACCCGTGTCAGATTATCCGTTCTTATATTTCCGCTGCCCGCGAAGCGGCTTGGCACAATGAGGATCCATGCGCCAGTCTATGCCCTTGCTGCCATAACCCAGGCAGCGCCCCCTTTTATTCAGCGCGCCGTTTTAGGGCGTTCGGCATTGCATCAACAACACCAATGATGGCTTCCCTCACACACAGCGCTATACGCTCTAACGACGCCACACTCGCGGCCTCGAATCGCGTCACTAGAACCGGCTGCGTATTGGATGCCCGGATCAGTGCCCAACCATCCGCAAACTCCAGGCGTAAGCCATCCAGGGTGATAATCCGCGCCTCTGGGAATAGCGTTCCCGCTTCGCGCATCAGCACAGACATCATCTTTTGCGCTTCACCTTCGGCCATCTCCATCCGTTGTTCTGGCGTGCTGGGCAGCTTGGGCAGGGTTTCCAGAGTGTTGCTGGCCGTGAGCCCTTCTTTCACCGCTTTGGCAAGGATTTCCAGCAGCCGCGCACCCGCGTACATCCCGTCGTCAAAGCCCGGCCAGCGGTCCCGAAAAAAGAAATGCCCTGCGAGTTCGGCACCGACAGGAGCCTCCAGTTCTTCCATCTTTGTCTTGATTAGGGAATAACCTGTTTTCCACATGACAGGCTCCCCCCCGGCAACACGAATGATATCCGGCAGTAAGGAGGTGGATTTCACGTCATAGACCACTGACGCACCGGGATAGTCAGGCAGAATATCCCTGGCAAAAAGCATGAGTAAACGATCTGCCAGAATCACTTCACCATTGGCACTGACCACCACCAGACGGTCACCATCACCATCAAAAGCCAGCCCGAGATCCAGATTTTTCCGCTGAATCAGGGCGATTAAGTCCTGCAGGTTTTTTTCATCCGTGGGATCTGCAGGATGGTTGGGGAAGCGTCCGTCCACTTCCACGTACAATCCATGCACGACGCACCCTAGTTGACGGAATAATTCGGGAGCGACAATCCCGGTAACGCCATTACCACAATCCATGCCGATATGCAGCGGTTGCGCTAAGCGCACGTCCGACACAATACGCTGCACGTAGGCATCTAATACCCCGTACTGCGAAAGCTGCCCATGCACTTTTCCGGATGCGAAATCCTGATCACGCAGGCGACGATAAATATTCTGGACATGCTCGCCATACAGGGTCTGTCCCATCAACACCGTCTTGAATCCATTGTAATCTGGCGGATTGTGACTTCCGGTCACCATGACTCCGCCATCGGCATGCAGGTGCTGCACGGCAAAGGAAAGCACCGGTGTTGGTACCATGCCGACATCCAGAACATCGCAACCAACCGAGCGCAGACCCATCGCCAGCGCATGATGAAAGGCCAGACCAGACAGACGTCCGTCGCGCCCCACGGCGATAACCCGCCCGCCGCGGGCGATGAGTTCACTGCCGATGGCGCGCCCGAGACTTTCGACCAGCTCCGGCGTCAGATCACGGTCTACCACCCCGCGAATGTCATACTCCCGAAAAATATCTGCGGGAATATTCATCGGGCACCCGATGCTGCGTGACGCTTCACGGTTTCACGCGCAACCAGCGCCAAACGCTCTTTGACCTGGGCATAAACCCCCTCCTGTACCGACTCGCTCTGGGTCCGCAGGGCGATGACCCCGCAGAGTGAAGCTGCATGCAACCCGAAGGTGCGAGCGATGGTAAATAGGGCCGAGGTCTCCATCTCGAAATTCAACACGCCCAGATGCTGCCATTCATCAAGACTGCCCTGGAAGCGCCGCTGAACGTAACCTGAGAAAGAGTCATAGCGTTCCTGCCCCGGCCAGAAACTGTCGGAGGAACAGCAAATCCCGGTCTGATACGAAAAGTTATGGTGTAAAGCCGCTTCGACCAGTTTCTGAGTCAGAGACAGGGAGGCCACCGCCGGATATTCCACCGGGGCATAGTGTCCCGACGTACCCTCCAGCCGCACCGCGCCTTCACTGATAATCAAATCACCCAAAGCGATGTGAGGCTGAATGGCACCGGTGGTCCCCAGACGCAGAAAATGGGTAACCCCGAGGCGTGCCAGTTCCTCAACAGCAATTCCTGTAGAAGGAGAACCAATCCCGGTAGACATCACCAGAACGGGCGTATCGTCCACATAGCCCAGGGCCGAACGATATTCGCGATGCCGGGCCAGTTCAGTAGCGCGGTCCAGGCAACTGGCAATCGGCTCTACCCGGTCAGGGTCGCCTGGCAATAAAACATATCGGGCACCACGCAGCATCGCGCGGGATACGCCGATGTGGTACTGAACGGCTGTTGAATCACTGACTATACCAGTCATTTTCCATCCTCTTCCCGTAAAAGATTATCCAGTAACGCGCTGGCACCTATGCGTACCTTGTCCGGCGCCAGAAAGGCGCTACCCATACGCGTTTCGATGATCCGTAAATACCGATTCAATTGGGCGGAGCTACGGACACCGCCTGCCACCTTAATACCCGGGGCTCGCTCGCTTTCGCGGTATTCATGCACCACCTGCATAAGGTCTTCCACCGCCTCCGGAGTGGCTCCGACTGCGGCCTTGCCCGTTGAGGTCTTCAAAAAGGTTACCCCGGTAGCTGCCGCTTCCTGCGCTAGTTGGATCCGCTGCGTGGATAAAGGAATAGCGCCCGTTTCCAGAATGGCTTTAATGCGTGCCCGGCCATTGATCCAGCGTTGCATCGCCTCCAGGAGCGTGAAAATTGCACGGTGGTCTCCCGCCAGCCAGGCTTTGTAAGGAACCACCACATCTATTTCTTCCGCACCATCGGCCAGAACACTTTCCACTTCCTTTTGGGTTTCCCGGACACTTTGGTCACCGCCTGGGAAGTTCACCACGGTTGCAATGGCGACGGAACTGCCTTGCAACAACCCCTGAGCCAGAACCACATAAGCCGGATGGACGCAGACGGCGGCCACCGGACCCAATGGCGTCAGCGCCTTGGCACAGAGCGTTTCGATGGCCGCCTCGTCACCCGTTACGGCCTCTAGTCGGGTCAGATCAAGCAGACCGATGCGTTGAGCGATGGAGAGACTCACTGGCCAATCCCCTGTAAATCCACTGCGCCGAAACCGTTGGGCAACAGATCGCTGAAGGCCATACGCTGCGGGTTACCCGCCAGCGTCGCCGTATAGACCCACATCGTAGGCGACGCAAACTCGTTGAGCCGCTGACGACAACTGCCGCAAGGCCAGGCCGGGGAATGTCCCTTGCAGGCAATATAGGCCGCCCGAATAGGCATTGGGCCGAGGGTGGCGATCATCTGGCCGATCGCCACCGCTTCGGCACAAAGTCCGGAAGGGTACGCCGCGTTTTCGATATTACAGCCCTGAAAAATACGCCCGGATCCGGTCAGCAGCGCCGCGCCCACCGGAAAATGGGAGTAAGGCGCATAGGCGCGCTTCAGCATCTCTTCTGCCGCCTTGCGCAATTGGGCGAGAGTCGCCTCAGAAATCTCTGAAGCTATCAGGGGACGGTTCATGCCATTTTTCTCCGTTGCACACGTTGTTCCATAACGCGGAGGCCACTGTAATAAATCACCGCGGTCATCAGGGCGGAGCATACTTGCCAGGGCAATATATGGATGAGTGCCGGGGTGATCAGAACGCCCAACTGTGCCAGTATAATCCCGAAGATCAACACGCCGAGTGCCCAGGGTGCTGGCCACAGAAAATAATCCGTCAAGGTATGGGCTCGTTGATAAAATAGGGAAATGGCATCGTTATAGTGCTTGCCATGAAACCAGTCGATCACCAGAATGAAGCTGAAGGGAAAAAGCAAAGATCCCAGCATGGAAAGAAACCCCTCGATAAGGTTCAGAATCCCTGCAATTGCCAACAGAGTGGCGAAAACGCCGAGCAGAATGACGATGGCAGGCTGCATAAACCGATGTGGTTTACCGGCGACATTGATGACGGCAAGCAGCTTGGTCACCGCCGGATACAAGTTCATAGCGTTGGTATGGGCGATGGCGAGAATCACCCCGATGGCGGAGACTTCTCCCCAGAATGGAAGATTTTTGCCGAGCAATGCGATATTCCAGTCCCCCGTCATTTTCAACGCCACCAGGCCTAAAATGCCCATAAAAAGTACCGCAGACATCACGCCCACGGCGGGGGAAAGCAAGTAAAGCGCCCGGTCTGAGGGTTTTTCCTGTGCAGTCAAGGGAACACAAAAGCGGGTGACCGTGGGAAAGTCATAGGCCCAGGCCAGCAGACTAAAACTCAGCACCAAATCGATATCCTTGCCCCAATCCACACGTTGAGTCGCTACCGGAAGGACAAAGGTATGTTGGGCAAACAGATAATAGGCCAGCACGGCATAGCAGAGCAAAAAAAGCAGGGCCGTATACTTATAAAACTTTTCCAGCATTTCCATACCAAAAAAGACCAGGGTAATTTGTAGCGCACCCAAAACGATATACCAGAGCATGCCAAAGCCCGGAAACAAGGTGTCGAGGATATTCCCGCCGACGTCCGTATTCAGGCCGAACCACCCGGCACCGACGATGGTATATAAAATAGCCAGCAGGGTGGCGCCCCCAATACCAAAAGTACGTCGTGCCATCACCATAGAGATGATGGGGGCCTGGCGGCCCATATGCGATAGCAGCATCGCAGGTATCAGCCCGATACCTGTGGCGAGCAATACGATCAGGATGAAATTCCACAGTCCGATACCATGGAGCAGCAAACCAATCACTGGTGTCGTCGCCGAGGCGGAGGCCAACGCCCAGATCAGGAACAACATGCCGGGGCGCATGGTACGGTCCCGGTCGGGGACCGGTGCTACCCCCAGGGTTTCCACATGAGGGGTCTCCAAATTCGCCGGTTCAGTCATGCGCTACACCCTCACGTATTGGTTCCGACTTGCCGCTGCGAATACCGGCATTGCCCAGAAAATACTGGAGCACTCCGTAACTGAGACTGGCCACTGAAAAGGTCCAGAACCAGCCGTAGACATAGAGTTGATCGAAAAAGCCGGGGTGCGCGACGATTCCGCCGGGGGCCTGCGCTGCCGCCACGAAACCCGGTATGATAGGCAGTATGGCGATGGCCATGGCGACGAAAGCCCAGCCGTTCCAGCGTGGATAAACACCATCCTGGAGATAAAGATCGCGCAACGACAACTGACGTCGGCGCACCCACCAGTAGTCGGTGATCATGATCCCGGCGATAGCGCCGAGCAGACTACCGTAGCCCGCGAGCCAGGTGAAAATATAAGCGGAGGCATTCTCCATGAGCAACCAAGGGCACATCAAAATCCCCACCACCCCGGTGATGATGCCGCCCGTCCGAAAGCTGATCGCCTGAGGTGCCAGGTTGGAGAAATCATTGGAGGGAGAGACCACATTGGCACCCATGTTGATGCTGGTTTGCGCCAGTAAAATGGCCCCCATGGCGATCACCAGAATCCAGCCGTTCTGGCTGATGGCCGGAATCAGCGTGATGGGATTCCACAGGGTTTCATGAAAAACACCCATGGCCGCGGCCGTCACAAAAATGCCGATGAAGCTGGTACCCATCATTCCCAACGGCAAACCGATGGACTGCCCCAGTATCTGCGCCTTCTGCGAGCGGGCGAATCGGGTGAAATCCGGGATATTCAGACTCAGGGTCGCCCAATAGCCCACATTCGCGG
Organism: Pseudomonadota bacterium; assembly: GCA_021827445.1. Taxonomy (GTDB): domain Bacteria; phylum Pseudomonadota; class Gammaproteobacteria; order Acidithiobacillales; family Acidithiobacillaceae; genus Acidithiobacillus. The sequence goes on along the minus strand of JAKAVW010000025.1, from coordinate 10,396 downwards.
CGAGACCGGGCCAGAATATTTCCCAGAAGGTGTGCGTAGAGGGTTTTGCCAGTAGATCCGAGTTACGTAACACCGCCGTAAAACCCTGTCCGGCGATCAGCGCCCAGAGGAAGAGCAGCAAAAGCAGGACGATCAGCATCGGCGCGGCCATGGTTTCAAAGCGCTTAATCGCGCGCATTCCCCGCAAGACGATGGCCATTTGCAACGTCCAGAACAGGCCAAAGGCGATAAACTGATGACCACGGATCTGCGCCCACGGGCTCCAGAAATGGGTCATCAGTGCCGATAGCGCCAGTCCACCCAGCCAGGTCTGAATACCGAACCAGCCGCAACCCACCAGACCGCGCGCCATGGCCGCCACCTTGGCGCCCACGGTCCCGAACGATGCGCGGACAAAAACCGGGAAAGGAATGCCATAGCGCACACCCACATAGGCGTTGAGCAGCATGGGAATCAGCACCAGCAGGTTGCCAAGCGTTACGGTGAGCAACGCCTGCCACCAGGTCATCCCCGCCATCATCAATCCGGACGCCAGAGTGTAGGTGGTGAGGACGGCGGACATGCTGATCCAGAGCGCCGTGATGTTCCAGGTGTTCCAGGTCCGTTCCGCGGCACCCACGGGGGCAAGGTCTGGATTGTAGAGAAGAGAACCCGCCACCTCCGCCTTCAGGCTGGCCAGCGTCGCCCCTTCCGGGACGATAATCGCCGACCAGGAGGTCTGCCGGGTATCGCGCGGCGCGGTCATTTCAATGATCCGGCCGACCACGGTTCACGATCCGGGCCGGGTGGCGGTCATTGTGCTGTTGCTGGGCACGCATGAAGGGGGCAAAAGCCGGACGCGAAACATAACGACCCGCGCCGGGTTCCACCTGCAGGCGACCGTGCGCAAACACCACCTTCCCCTGACTTATGGTATATACGGGGCCACCACTGACTTCCATACCCTCAAACACGTTGAAATCGACCTGCTGATGCTGGGTTTCCGCGGCGATTGTCCGGCGCAACTGAGGGTCCCAGACGACGATATCCGCATCGCCGTCCGCCTGAATCACTCCCTTGCGCGGATAGATGTTAAAAATCCGGGCGGCGTTGCTGGAAGTCAGCGCCACAAAATCGTTGGCCGTCAGGCGCCCCATATTCACGCCATGGTGCCAGAGCACCGCCATCCGGTCCTCGACACCGGCGGTGCCGTTGGGAATCCGCGCAAAATTCTCCTGACCCATGGCCTTCTGGTCCCCGCAGAAGCAGCAGTGATCGGTCGCGGTGGTCTGCAGAATACCACCACTCAGGGCCTCCCACAGGGCTTCCTGATGCGGACGCGGACGGAAGGGCGGGCTCATGACGTGCGCCGCGGCACGATTCCAGTCCTTGTCGTAATACACCGATTCGTCAATCAGTAAATGCTGGGTCAGGCATTCGCCGAAGACCCGCTGCCCCTGACGGCGCGCGCGCGCAATGGCGTCCACGGATTCGATAGTCGAGTTGTGAACCAAATAAATGGGCACCCCAAGAATACCGGCGATCTGAATCACCCGGTTCGCGGCCTCTCCTTCGACTTTAGGGGGGCGCGATTGGGGATGCCCCTCCGGACCGACGATGCCCTTTTTCAGCAAGAGTTTTTGCAGATAGTCGACCAGCTCGCCATTTTCGGCATGCACCGTCGGCAGCGCACCCAGTGCCAGTGCGCGCGGGAAACTCTGGGTGAGCACGCCATCATCGGCCATGATGGCCCCTTTATAGGCCATGAAATGCTTGAAACTGTTGACCCCCCAGTCACGCACCAGCGTGCCCATGTCTTCATACACCGATTCGTCCCACCAGGTAATCGCAACATGGAAGGAGTAGTCGGCACAGCTCTTTTCCGCCCACGCCCGCCACTTATGGTAGGCATCCAGAAGGCGTTCGCCGGGATTGGGAATGACGAAATCGATGATCATGGTGGTACCGCCCGCCAGTGCCGCCGCCGTGCCGCTGAAAAAATCCTCGCTGGCGACCGTGCCCATGAAGGGCAACTGCATGTGGGTGTGGGGATCGATGCCGCCGGGCAGGACCAGGCAACCACTGGCATCGACGATCTCCGTCCCCTGTGACGCGTTGAGCCCCGGCTCGACGGCGACGATCTTTCCGGCCTCGCAATAAACGTCGGCGGCAAAACTCCGGTCGGCATTGACCACGGTCCCGTTTCTGATCAGTAGTGACATCGACTAGTCTCCCTGGCCTTCGCCACTCGGGCACGGTGCCATCGGATTGTTGGGATGTTGTGTCCAGTTCATGGGCTGCGCGGTGATGGAAACACCCGTCCGTGGATCGACACCGCCTGCCATGGCTGCCATGCTGATGCAATCGCTGACCGGGCAGACCGCAACACAAAGATTACAGCCGACACAGTCTTCGGCACGCACTTGGTAACGCCCGCTATCCGCGACGCGACCAATAGCCTGATGGGAAGTATCCTCACAGGCGATATAACAGCGACCGCAACCAATGCAGCGATCGACGTCAATTTTAGCTTTCGTGACAAAATTGAGATTGAGCTGGCTCCAGTCGCTGACATTGGGGACCGCCCGCCCGATAAAATCTTCCAGGCGGGTATGACCCTGCTCAGTCATCCAGGTCTGCAGGCCACCCACCAGATCCTCGATAATGCGAAACCCATAGAGCATCGCTGCCGTACAAACCTGAACATTGCTTGCACCCAACGCCATGAATTCTGCCGTGTCGCGCCAGGTGCCGACGCCCCCGATGCCCGAGATGGGAAGACCAGCGAGGGCGGGATGCCGGGCAATTTCCGCCACCATATTCAGGGCGATGGGTTTGACCGCCGGTCCGCAGTAGCCACCATGGGTCCCCTTGCCATCCACGGTCGGCATGGGGGCCATTCGCTCCAGATCGACACTGACGATGGAGTTGATGGTATTGATCAGCGATACCGCATCGGCGCCACCCGCCTGTGCCGCCACAGCACCCCAGGTGATGTCCGTCACGTTGGGCGTCAGCTTGACGATCACCGGTAGTCCCGTGTGCGCCTTGGCCAGGCGCGTTACCATTTCGACCAGTTCGGGCGCTTGCCCCATGGCGGAGCCCATACCACGCTCCGACATCCCATGGGGACAACCCAGATTGAGCTCAATCCCGTCGGCGCCCGTGGCCTCGACACGCGGCAACCATTCCGCCCATACCGACTCCTCCAGCGGGAACATCACCGACACCACCACCGCCCGATCCGGCCACTGCGCCTTGATTTCCGCAATCTCGCGCAGATTGCTCAGGATGGAGCGGTCGCTGATCAGTTCGATATTGCTGAAACCCTGCACCCGGCGATTGTCGCCCTGCCAGAAGCCATAGCGGGGGCCGTTGACGTTCACCACCGGCGGATCAATGCCCAGCGTCTTCCAGACGACACCGCCCCAACCCGCTTTGAAGGCGCGCTGCACATTCACCGCGCGGTCGGTCGGCGGCGCCGAGGCCAGCCAGAAGGGGTTGGGTGAACGGATACCGACAAACTCGGTGCTTAAATCAGGTTTCATGGCGCAAGTCTCCAAGCATCGATAGCACCGCCCGCTTAGCATCGGCAACAGCATGTACGGTCAGATCGTCACTGCGCCCCACGCAATCACCGCCCGCCCAAACACCCGGCAGACTAGTGCGAAAATCCGCATCTACGGCAATTTTTCCGTGCGCATCCAGCTGCAGGGACGCGCCATCCTCACCCCAGACTTCCGGGTTGAAACGCTGGCCGATCGCCGTAAATACCTGATCTACCGCCCAGCGCAGGGGTTGTCCCTGATCGACGCAGCACTCATCCTGCAATACGGTAGGCTGCAACCAGATCGCCACACAGTCACCGCCTTCTCCTTCAATCCGCAATGGACGCCGGAAATGATGAATAAGGACCCCCTGATCCCGGGCCAGTTGCTGCTCCCTGGCGCTGGCGCCCATCGCCTCGGGACCACGGCGATAGCACAGATGCACCTCCTCGGCCCCCAACAAGCGAATTTGCACAGCGATATCAATGGCAGTCATACCCCCGCCGATCACCACCACCTTTTGTCCGACCGGCACAGGTTCACCCCGGCGCATCCGGGCGATAAAAGGCACCGCAGGGAGCACTCCGGCAAGATCTTCACCAGGAATCTGAAGGCGATGCTGCCCCTGCAATCCGAGGGCCAGAAAAACGGCGTCATAGTCGCTGCGCAATTGCGCGAGGGCGATATCCCGGCCCAAAGCCATACCGCAGCGCAACTGAATGCGATCCCCGGTCAACAGATGGGCGACTTCGTGCTGCGCCGCGTCATCCAGCATCTTGTAGGCGGCAATGCCACTTTCATTGAGGCCGCCAGCCCGCGCTTGCGCCTCGAAGAGATCCACCGCAAAGCCCTCGCGAGCGAGCAAATGGGCACCGGCAAGCCCGGCCGGACCCGCGCCCACTACCGCGATTTTTTGCGCTCGCACCTCTGCCGTGGCCGCGGGAAAGAGGTCAGGCGACGCCTGCGCCATAGACAGACGCTGCAAGCGCCCAATACGCACCGGACCCCCCTCCTCGCCCTGGCGCACACAGGACTGTTCGCAGAGGGTTTCCACGGGGCAGACCCGCGCGCAGGACCCTCCCAGCGGATTGGCCTGCAGGATACGTTCTGCCGCCCGGGCGGGCTGCCCCACGGCGATCGCCCGGATAAAACCGGGAATGTCGATATCCGTCGGGCAAGCGGTTACGCAAGGGGCGTCATGGCAGTAGTAACAACGCTCCGCCTCCATTGGCGCTTCACTCGCCGGAAGCACCTCCTCCAGCGGACGGAAGCGCGCCTCCAGCAACTCCGGGCTGAGTATTACGGCAGATAACGACATCGCTTCCCCTGCCTATGGCCGACAGAGATCGCCGTACATATCCGGCCGCCGATCCCGATAAAACTGCCAAAGATCCCGAACTTCCGCGATCTGCCCGAGATCCAGGTCACTGACCAGCACCTCTTCCTGATCGCGGCTCGCCTTGGCGATAATCTGTCCGCGTGGATTGGCGAAATAGCTCTGCCCGTAAAACTCGCCGATGTTCCACGGCGCTTCGGTACCGATGCGATTGATCGCGCCGACAAAATACCCATTGGCGGCGGCATGCGCCGGTTGCTCCAGCGTCCAGAGATACTCGGACAAACCGGCCACTGTCGCCGAAGGATTCAGCACGATTTCCGCCCCGTTCAGGCCCAAAGCCCTGGCACCCTCCGGGAAATGACGGTCATAACAGATATACACACCGATTTTCGCGTAAACCGTCTGAAAAACCGGATATCCGAGATTGCCGGGCCGGAAAAAAAACTTCTCCCAGAAACCCTGCACCTGGGGAATGTGGGTCTTGCGGTACTTGCCGAGATAACTGCCATCGGCGTCGATAACTGCCGCCGTATTGTAATAAACTCCGGCCATCTCCCGCTCATAAACCGGCACGACGATCACCATCTGATGCTTCTTGGCAAGCTCCTGCATCAGACGGATCGTCGGGCCATTGGGGACTTCCTCGGTCAAACCATACCAGCGAATATCCTGACTTGGGCAAAAATACGGTCCATAAAACAGTTCCTGCATACATAAGATTTGTGCCCCCTGCGCCGCCGCCGCCGCGATGTGTTGCAGGTGGCGGGCGATCATTTCTTCCTTGATTTGTGCCGGTGGCAGTGATTCGGCCTCCGCCGTTTGCGCGGCTTGAATGAGGGCGGTACGAACAATTTGGCTCATGGCTGACCTTCCTGAGAGGCTAAGACGATTCCTGGTGTAAATAACGGCCAATAGCTTTCTAAAATAATCATGCAATGCGCATGCCAAGGTTGATAAAGCTACAGAGGCGATCAATAAACCATGTATACTTCACTGTTTTCAATGATTAAATATTACATGAAGACCTTGGCAGATACTCATCTGGCAAAAAGCCTATAGGCATAACGTGAATATTTTATTCATCAACCAGGTGCCGTGATGCACCAACAAAAAGCAGCCGCACCTCTTGTTGCACTAACATGGTGCGGAATATTATAATCAACAATGCATGGTCGCCCAATGTGCAGCACTGCAATAGATGCTTGCATCGCCCTCTATTAAGGCATGAATTTTGCCTAATATCGTCAACACCCTAAGCCGCTCCACCTCACTTGGATAGACCATGGACGAACTGACTAAAACCGCACCACTTGCTAACCCCGCCTGCTGGCTGCCTTTCACGGCAAATCGTGCTTTTCTCCAACAACCCCGGCTCCTGAGCCGGGCGCGAGGCATGTATTACTGGACACCAGATGAACGTCCCATTTTGGATGGCACCGCCGGCCTCTGGTGTGTCAATGCCGGACACTGCCGCCCGGAAATCAGCGCGGCCATTGCCCAACAAGCCGCGGAAATGGATTTCGCGCCCACTTTTCAGATAGGCCATCCCCTGGTCTTCACTCTGGCGAAGCGACTGATCCAGTGGATGCCCCCTGCCCTGAATCATGTTTTTTTCACCAACTCCGGATCCGAATCTGCGGATACGGCCTTAAAAATCGCGCGCGCCTACCACTTCAACCGGGGCGAACCAGAGCGCACGCTCTTTATTGGCCGCGAGAAGGCTTATCACGGTGTCGGTTTCGGCGGGCTCAGTGTCGGTGGCCTGCCGCGCAACAAGGAAGCTTTCGGACCGCTGCTGGAAGCGGATTTTTTACCCCACACCCTGGATCAAAGCCGCAATCGCTTCGGCCAGGGGCTGCCAGAATGGGGAGAAGACCCCGCCCTTGCTCTGGGCGAAATTGTCCGGCGCCACGGTGCCGAGCGCATCGCGGCAGTCATTGTTGAACCGGTTGCGGGGTCTGCTGGAGTCATCGTTCCTCACCGGGATTATCTGCGGCAACTGCGTGAAGCCTGTGATACACATGGTCTCTTGCTGATTTTTGACGAAGTCATTACTGGCTTCGGCCGTTTGGGGACCCCTTTCGCCACGGATTATTTCAGCGTCACTCCCGATCTCCTGACCACCGCCAAGGGGCTGACCAATGCCGCCGTTCCCATGGGGGCCGTCTTCGTCAGTGACGCCATTTATCAGTCCTTTATGCAGGGCAGCGATCGTGGCATCGAACTCTTTCACGGCTATACGTATTCGGGTCATCCCCTGGCCTGTGCGGCGGCTCTGGCCGCCCTGGACATTTACGAACAAGAGGGGCTTCTGACCCGCGGCGCAGAACTGGCACCCTACTTTGAAAAAGCCATTCACAGCCTGCATGAATTATCCAAAGTTATCGATATCCGCAACATCGGCATGATGGCCGCCATTGATCTGGAAAGCCTTCCCGATGCCTTTGGCGCACGTGGCATGGCCGCCTTGCAAAGCGCTTTCGACAAGGGTCTGCTGATTCGCACGACGGGTGACACTATTGCCTTATCTCCTCCCCTGATTATTCAAAGGGACGCAATCGACGAAATTGCCGACATACTCCGCAACGTCATCGGCAACTTACGCTAAGGACAACACACCCCGGAACTCACCGCCTTTTTTGCATCATTTCTCGGATTATCTATAATGTGGAAACCCTATCCATTTGGATTCTTACCCATGAGCAATAGCGATGACATTGGCCACCGTCTTCTGTTGGTGCGCAAAATTTACGGCCTGACCCAGCGCGAGTTATCCCGGCGCGCCGGCGTTACTAACGGCGCCATATCCCTGATTGAACAAAATCGGGTCAGCCCTTCTATCAGCTCGCTTAAAAAAATTCTTGATGGCATCCCCATGTCCATTGCCGAGTTCTTTACCTTGGACTTGGTACCTTCCGATGAAGTTTTTTTCCGTGCCGACGAACTGCCCGATATCGCCATGGATCCCAAAATTATCATGAAACTTTTAGGGCGCCGATCCAAAGGCCGGGCCATGCAGATCATGCACGAATATTATGAGCCGGGTGCCGATACCGGTGAAGCCATGCTGCGCCATAACGGTGAAGAGGGTGGCATCGTCGTCCGGGGCACGATTCAACTGACCATTGGTGACAAGGTGCAAAGTCTTTCTCCCGGTGATGGATACTACTTCGACAGCCAGATCCCGCATCGCTTCGTCAATGCGGGACATGAAATCTGTGAAATAGTCAGTGCCAACTCACCCCCCAGCTTCTGACCACCGTCAACCCCAGCGTGTAAAAAACTTGAGTGATGCCACGATAACCTGCGGCACCACGCTGAGTTTTTACCCTAAAACACCATTTTTACAGTTCCGAAGAAGGAGCGCGGCATCATCGGCTCTGCTACGAGATAGTTGCCGGGCTGATTATTAATATAAGGGAACTGCTTTTCCAGCACCGAGGCTTCGGAGTTCAGAAGATTCACTCCGCTCAGACTAAACGTCACATTTTTTACCCCGTACTGATGTATCCGAAAGGTATGCGCAAGGTTGAAGTTCATGGTCGCATAGGCGGGCATACTAATAGACGTTGCTGCACCCGTACTGGCCTCAATATATTGCGGACCGACCAGATTGCCGTACAATCGCGCGCGCGTATCCATGTAATGCCCTTCTATCCCCATACCCGCAAGGTAAGTCGGGGTATTGGCCCGCGGCTCTCCAATGCTGGTGGCAACTCCATAGGCGCTTGACGAGTTTGAGGTGTAATGCGCCGCCTGAAGCGAGTAGTTCCCATAAAGTGATACATAACTATCTAGCGCGTAAGCAGTGGCAATGTTAATGCCCTGATACGATGAAGAACCGATATTGTACTCATAAGTCAGCCCTGTTGTTGTATCATAGTAGGAACTGAACGTATGTGCGAAGTCTGAGCGATAGAAAGAAATACTCGCATCAAGGCCATCATGCTTGTAAGCCGCCCCAAACTGGTACGTGTTGACTTGCTCCGGTTTTATCGTCACCGGCGTCGATGGCGACGTCGATGTGGCATTACCATCCGCAGAATAAAACGCAGTGATGTTCGGATACTTGTACCCGACCGCATAGTTGGCATACAGCGTTACCGCTTTTATCGGCTTATACTGGATGCCAGCGTATGGACTCACCTCACTGTAAGAGCGGCCACTGCTGGCACCTACGGGGTAGTAGTACCCCGGTACATCATTGATATGCGTGCTTACCGTCTCATATTTCAAACCAGGGGTAATCGCCAAAGAGCGCGTCAGCTTGATTTTGGCTTGCGCATAGAGCTTACCGTACAGACGCCATGCGTGCTCATTCCAGAGGTTATTGTAACCGGCCACTTCGGGGACATTCGGGCTTCCGTAAACATAGTCCCGCGAATGATACAGAGAGACCGCGCCCAATCCTCCGGCTTTCAAGTCCACATAATGACTGAGCCACTCGACAGAAGGATTAAACCCGAAAGTATTTGTGGTATAGCTATAACTGTGATAATTATCCCCGTTAATAGTTTGCGCCTGACATGCCGCAGAATTGTTACCGGCAAAATCATTCCCCGAATACTGGCAGACGGTTTGTGCCGGGTTCAGATAAAAAGTGACAAAACTGTTGTAAGGCGAATTGGCACTGGGATTCACATATTCCAAACGATTGGAGTTGGTGTAGGCATAAAATCCCTTGACACCAAAAACAGCGTGAGAAGATATAAGCGTTTTATTCTGCACAATAGCCATCATGTGTTCCGCCGTGCTATTCGCGTAGGTGAAAGACTGTGGCCACTGATAATAAGGTCCATATTGCTGCAACAGCGCGGTCGGCATTCGCGCGGCAGTGGCACCTTGGTTTTTATTCAGCAAAAAAATAACGGACCATTTTGAGGTCGGCGAAATTTGTGGCAAGTCATAGGCCGCGTAGTAGGAATATTCGCGATCAGGACTGTGATCGAGGTAACCTGCGGTCTGGCGCGAAGAGAATCTCAGCAGGAGGTTACCATAGCCAGGACTTACTCCAGTGTTGATCTCAGCACCATAGCTGCGCGTACTAAAAGAACCAAAACCAGCAAATACCGACTCGTAACGTTTTGCCGATGGAATCTTCGGCAGATAATCAATATTTCCGCCGATAGCCCCGATGGCGTTGATATCTGGCGAGGGAGTGCCGTAGGTCACGCGGATGCCAGAAGTTTCACCCAGCGTGATCGGGATGAGATTCGTCAAATCTGCATAATTGTTATTTCCGCCGGACAAACCTCCATTGAACAAATCAGCAATGGGCAAATTATCAAAGGTGTAGCCTACTTGTGTCTGAGAGAAGCCACGCACAGATATATGGGTCTTGACACCAATAGGGTTCGTACTGGTGGCATTGACCCCAGGCACAAAACTCAGAATGGTCGAGGCATTTTGTGTCGATTCCTGACCTTCCAGGAATTTTTTGGGAATCAGCGCCGTTTCCGCACCGAACACCGGCTTTATATGGGTGAGTGCCGCCTTCTCTACGGTTCGCAGCAAATTCTTGGAGACGGAT